>JBGPGJ010000031.1:0-10819 GCA_041483795.1 Sulfurifustaceae bacterium | reverse complement strand
TCATCAACGACACCCTCGGGCACGAGGCGGGCGACACGCTGCTGCAAGAGATGTCCCGGCGCGTTAAAGATAACCTGCGCTCAAGCGACGTCGTCGCGCGCCTGGGCGGCGATGAGTTTGTGGTGTTGGTGCAGGAGGTGACCGAGCCGGAGCAGGTCGCCATCGTCGCGCGCAAGCTCCTCTCCGCCGTCATCAAGCCGGTCGTCATACTGGGACAGGAGTGCCGCGTGACGGCGAGCATCGGCATTAGCATGTATCCGACGGACGCGCAGGACGAGCAATCGTTGATGAAAAACGCCGACATGGCCATGTATCTCGCCAAGGAGGAAGGCAAGAACAACTTCCAGTTCTACTCCAAGGAAATCAAGGCACAATCTGACCGGTCGGGAACATCGGTAACAAGATAGTCCGGCGACGGGGGTTACACCGTGCAGCGTTTGACTTTACGATATTCATCGTCGGTTGCGGTGTTGGGCCGGCATCCGTTCCGAACCTGAATCCCCCATAGACAAGCCAGGGCTGATTGCTGCTGGAACGTACGGCCAAACCTGACCTCACCGGCGGTTTATTTCCGCCTCAACGCATTAGGAAAATAGCGACTTGCAACACCAGCAGAGCGTAAATACCCGCGAGCACATCGTCGAGAATAATGCCGAGTCCACCGGGCACGCGCCGCTCGAGCTGGCGAATCGGGAACGGCTTGGCGATATCGAACAACCGGAACAGTAAAAACCCTGCAACGACCCACTCCCAACTTCGCGGGGCGGCAAACATCGTGATGAGATAACCGACGATCTCATCCCACACGATTTCCGGCATGTCCTGCTTGCCGAGATCGCGTTCCGTGACACCGCACAACCACACGCCGAGCGCAAACATGACGAGCACCGCTGAAACATATATCGCGGCGTTCGTTTCCCGAAGCAGCAGATAAATCGGAACGGCCACCAGCGTACCGAAGGTACCGGGTGCGACCGGTACTTTGCCGGCGCCGAAACCGAAGGCTGCGAAGTGAATCAATCGCCGACCAAGAGATTTGTGTATAGTCATATGAGTGGTTGGCGAAAAACTTGGATACGTGTTTCAGTTCAACTGAAGCACCGGGCATCCGCTAGAAGGGAGGCATGCGAACGTCGTCAACCTGTCCGCTTTAGACGACTCGCGCAATCTCAATCGCTGCTCCTTCGATGACTACGCGAGCGCTGCGCTGTCGGCAAAAAACATCTGTACTTGTTCTAGATCCTGTGTACGCGGCATCGGCGGCAGGCTGTCGAGAAAAACGCGCCCATAGGCGCGCGTGCGCAAACGAGGATCGCACAGCACCAGTACCCCACGATCGGTCTCGTCACGGATCAATCTTCCCGCGCCCTGCTTGAGGGCAATTACGGCTTCGGGTAATTGGTATTCGAGGAAGGGATTGCGCCCGGCCGATTCGAGCGCCGTGGCGCGCGCCCGCAGCACCGGGTCGTCCGGCGCAGCGAACGGCAGCTTGTCAATGATGACGCACGAAAGCGCTTCGCCACGCACGTCCACGCCTTCCCAGAAACTGCCGGTGCCGAGCAACACGGCGTTGCCGAGCGCACGAAAACGCTCGAGCAACACCGGGCGCGGCATGTCGCCCTGCACCAACAACGGATACGGTAGCTGCCCACGTAAGCGTTCGGCAGCGAGATTGAGCGCCCGGTGACTGGTGAACAACACAAACGCGCGCCCGCGGCTGGCCTCGATGACCGGCAGCGCGATCTCGAGCACGCGCTCGGTGTAATCCGCCGCCGAGGGCTCCGGCAACCCCGACGGCAGATACAGCAAAGTTCGGTGCGCAAAGTCGAACGGGCTTGCCCACTGGCCGGTGTCTGCATCCTCCAATCCAAGCTGGGATTGAAAATGCGCGAAGCTGCCGTCCACCGCGAGTGTGGCTGACGTGAACACCCACGCCGCTTCCGAGGCTTCGACATGGGCACGAAAAGTGGAGGCGACTTCGAGTGGAGTGAGGTATAAACAGAAGCCACGTCCCGTGGTCTCGAACCACGCCACGTATTCATCGGCGCGATGTTCTCCGAGCAGCGTCACCCGCTCGAGCAGACCCACGGCGCGCCGATAACAGTTCGCCAAGCCTTCGCTTACGGGCGCGGCAACTTCAAGCGCGGCGGCCAACTCCGTCAGCCGCGTACGCAGCGCAACGCGCGCGACGTGGTGTGCGGAAATGCCGTCCATGCGTTCCAGCGGTTCGCGCCGCGGGGTCACGCCGAAACTCAAACGAAAATCCGCCGTCGCTTTTTCGAGTGCGCGTACGAACTCCGACAACTGCGCGACCCCGCTTCGGCCGCGATGCTCCTCGAGCTGTACGTCGCGACACAGACCGAACAGCTGATGGCTGCTGAAACTGAGCCCGAAAAACGCCGAGGCGATATCGGGCAGCTGATGCGCCTCATCGAAAATCACCGCCTCGACACCGGGGAGCAAACGTCCGAAGCCTTCTTCGCGCAAGGCGAGATCGGCAAAAAACAGATGATGATTCACCACCACGACCTCGGCCGCCAGCGCCTGTTCGCGCGCGCGTTTCACGTAACAGGAGTCGTAATGCGAACAGCGCGACCCCAGACAATTTTCCGCTGACGAGGTGACCTGCGGCCAGATGTCGGAATCCTCCGACACCCCCTCGGTCTCGGCGATGTCGCCGCTGCGCGTGTGCATCGCCCACGCCCGCACACGTTCGAATTCGGCCGAACGCGCTCCCGTTTCTTGCGCCTGCTCGAGACGGTATAAACAAAGATAATTGGATCGGCCCTTGAGCAACGCCACGGAAACGGGTCGTCCGAGCGCCGCGCGCACGAGCGGCAAATCGCGGTGAAAGATTTGATCCTGCAGGTGACGTGTGCCGGTGGAGACCAGCACCTTTTTTCCCGAGAGCAGCGCCGGCACCAGATAGGCGAAGGTTTTGCCAGTGCCGGTGCCGGATTCGGCAACGAACACACCAGCGCCGGCGAGCGTATCTTCGATGCGCGCCGCCATCTCGCGCTGCCCCACGCGCGACTGGAACCCCGGCACACGCCGTGCCAGCGGTCCGTCGGAGCCGAGCACGTCGGTACTGTTCACGTAGCCGATATGCCGCGCCGACGCCACATCCCAGTAACGACGAGAGGAACCATCATTAACTTGGGCGCGGTAATTTGAAATGTTGCCCGCGGAACTGCAACACTACGCCGTCCGGGACAATCTCCTCGACGAACGCACCGCCTGGAATTTCGTCGCCGCGCCGATACTGGCGATTGTTGATGTACAGAATACGCTGTGATTCCTCCGGCGAATAGACGTGTATGTTCACCGTCATCACGGGCATGCTTTGCTGAAACTTAGTCGGCAGCGCCGAGAATAGGCTCGTCTCGCCCTGCGCCCGCACAAGCGGCGCGGCCGCCTCGACCGTCGCGTCAACCAACGGCGGCAACGTCGCCGACGCCTGCGCGGCCGACCGCGGGCCGGTTGAAGCTGGTATATCAGCCACGACCGAGGCTGATTTCAACTCGTCGGCTTCCGTCGGTGCCGCCGGCCCAACCGACGTGGCGGTGGAAGGCACGATCGCGGACTCGGCGGGAATCAACCGACCGCGCATGACGAACACCGTAGCGATCGACATTACGGTCGCCACGACGATGCCGGCGATCAGCCACGGCAGCCAGTCGGTGCCCTGGGCGGCGCGGCGCGCGGCGTCGGCGAAACCGACGCCGCGTACGAGCGTGCGTTCGCGCTCCGATTTCTTCAGGGCATCGAGGATGTAGGACACGCTACCGCACGGCGGCGACGTCGGAGTGTGCGAGCAACGGCGGCGAGGTCCGGTCGTAGGTTGTCAACGGGATCAGCGTCATCTTGCCGACGATGCCGTCTTCCTCCACCTGATGGCGCCGTTGGAATTCCTTCACGGTCGTTTCGAGCTGGGCGTCGAAGACATCGGCGCGCGCCGACTTGGTCGGAAAGCCGGCGCGCGCGAGCGCTTCGCGCAACCACGCCACACCCGGACCGCGCCCGCCGCGACGCAAGGTCTGCGCGCTGCCCGCGGGCGGGTGCCACAACGCCAGATACTTGCCAAACCAGAATCGATCCACCTCGGAAAGCGGGAACTCGCGCAGCCGATCGCCGAGCTCGAGCGCCACGCTGTCTTCCTTCAGCGCCGACACCAGCACGTGATGCCGGCTGCCGAGCACGTCCGTCAACTCGATGATGGCCGGACGATTCAGTTGCCGCAGATTGTTCCAGGTGCCGGACTCGAACAGGCAGCTCAGGCCCGCTTGTTGTGCGCGGTCGCAACCCGTCGCACCGGCGAATTGCGCGTAGTCTTTCTGCCAGTGCGAAAACAGGCGCGTGAAGGCGGTATCGGTATCGGTCGGGACGTTGTCGTCGGCAAGAAGTCTATCCAGCGACGGAAGGGGTTCGACGGCCGCCGTGGCAGCAACATCGGTCACCGCCCCGGTGAAAGCGACGGATTCCGCCGACTCGGTCGTTTGTGTCGGCGCCTCGGCGGCTGCCTCCGCGGCCGGCGCGGGAGAAGCCGGCCAAAAATGCCACACCGGCAACGCGATCGCCGCCGCGGCGAACCCAGCGAGCGCCAGCGCCAGCCACGCCGGTCGCAAGGTCGGCAGCTCGGGGCCGATTTCGGTGGCGGACTTTCGCACCAGCGAACTGCTCACCTTCGTCTTGCCACCGGCGTAGGCGCCGAGCAGGGAACGATCGCAAAGTAGATTGATCAGGCGCGGGATGCCGCGCGCGAGTCGATGAATGGTGCGCAGTGCGGAGCGTTTGAACAACGGCATCTGCGCACCGGCCACGCGACAACGGTGCAGCACGTACTCGCAGCTCTCCTCCCACGTCAACGGTTTGAGGTCGTAGCGCGCGGTGATGCGCTGCGCCAGCTGACGCAGATCCTGGCGCGCCAGCAACTGGTTCAGTTCCGATTGACCGACAAGAATGATCTGAAGCAGTTTCTCCTTCGTCGTCTCGAGATTGGTCAACAAGCGGATCTGTTCCATCACTTCACGCGGCAGCTTGTGCGCCTCGTCCACCACCAGCACCGTGCGCCGGCCCTGCGCGTGATTAGCGAGCAGCCAGACGTTGAGCGCGTCGATCATTCCCTTGAGGCTGTCGCCCTGCGGACGGGGAATGTGCAGGTCGTCGCAGATCGTGGCGACGAACTCGCGCACCGACAGGAACGGATACAGCACCAGCGCCACGTCCACGGCCTGCGGCAACCGCTCGAACAGCGCGCGGATCATCATGGTTTTGCCGGTACCGACCTCGCCGGTCAGCTGCACGAACCCGCCGCCCTCGGTGATGCCGTACATCAAATGGGCCAGCGCCTCCTGGTGCCGCGCCCCAAGATACAGGTAGCGCGGATCCGGCGGAAGCGCGAACGGATTTTCCCTAAGTCCGAAGTATTGGATATACATGCGCTTTATATTTTAATCTGTTCCTAAGATATCGCACGCAACCTGTGGCGTGAGCTAAATTTACTTGGTTACCGGAACGATGGGCCAGGGAACCCATCGAACCCGAAAGCCAGCCAGGTTTTTACTGCGATAAACACTCGTGCTGGATTGTTTTTTCTCTAATTTTCAATAACATGGGACGATTCCCGGTCCTCGGAGCGTAAGGCACGGACCATGCCGGCACCTGAAGGAACTTCCTTACCGTTCTCTGCAGACCGCCTATTGGAGCGGATTTGCCCCAGTCGATAGCTACCGCTTGGCGCCAATCTCGCCGCGTTCGTGCTGCTCGTCTATGGACTGGCCCAATGGACCTGGCGTCTGCTTGAGTTATCACCCCCCAGCAGAGTTGTCAATCCAGACGCGCTAACCGATTGTTATCGCCATGCAATAATGATTACTGACTTTATCTTAATTACTTTATCTTAATTATTCAATAAGATGAATATATAATATATACCTAACTCTCACCTTGGGAGCATACAGCCCAACCATGCCGGCACGTGAAGCAACATCCTGGCCGCTCTCGGCGGACCAGATATTGGACAGGCTCTCGGCCAACCGCTGGGTCGCGCCTGCCGTCAATCTCGCTGCGCTTGTATTACTGGTCTACGGACTCGCCCAGTGGACCTGGCAACTATTGCAACCCGCTACACTTCCGGCCGCTTCAACATCGCAGGCGCCAGGTGTCAACCAAACAGCGTTTGACCTCCAGCCCCTGCTTGCGGCCAACCTCTTCGGTCGAGTTGCCGATACCGCGGCGCGGGACGTGAACCCCAATCAATTACCGCTGAGCAGTCTCAATCTCGTGCTGACGGGGGTGATGGCGCAGGGAAAATCGAGCTTTGCATTCCTCAGTATCAACGGAGGACCTGAAACACCCTTCGCGATCGGACAGGAGATTACCGCCGGGGCGACGCTGGAGGCGGTGTACACGGATCGCATCGTACTGCGTCGCGGCGCCGCACTTGAAAGCGTATTGTTGAAAGACAGCGAGGCAACACTACCGACCGGTTCCATCGTCACCGCGCGCCCTGGGGGGACGAATAACGCCGTGCGTTTGTTGGGTGGGGGCGTATACGGCGTTGACCGCCAGGCGCTGACACAGAACCTGACGGCGCAAACCCTGAGCCAAGCCTCGGTTACGTCAAGCGCCAGCGGCCTCGTGGTGCGCGACGTTCAATCCGGCAGCATGTTCGAGGAACTCGGCCTGAGAACGGGCGATGTCGTGCGTACGATTAATGGTCAACCGGTTCGCAGTCTGGACGATTTAGCCAGAATCTACGGCCAGCTCACCGGCGCATCACAAACCGCGCCTATTGCAGTCGAAGTGATTCGTAGCGGTAAAACCGAGGTCTTGCAGTATCAGATGCAATGAAAACAACGACGACAAATCTACGTCTACCGCAGCGGTTGCGGCATCTTGTCATCGCGACACTCGCCACGTGCGTGGTCCCCGCGGCAGCGCAGAAACCGGAACCCTTGCCGCTGCGCCAACAGGCCGTGCCATCGAATCCTGTGCCTGCGCCAACGCTTCCCGCCGCCAATATCCCAACACCGGCGCAAGCGCCTCCTGCCCCTGAAGTACGGCTGCGTCCGAATGAAGTCGTACTCAACTTTCAGGCCGCCGATCTTCAAGCGGTGGTGAAAGCGGTGGCGCAGATGACCGGGCGCAACTTTTTGCTGGATCCGCGCGTTAAAGGTCAGATCACGATCATCTCTGCCAAACCGATGTCGAACACCGCGGCGTATCAGGTCTTTATCTCCGCACTGAAGGCGCAAGGTTTCGCCGTCGTCGAGGGCCCGGGTAATCTGGTCAAGATCGTTCCCGCGACCGAGGCGCGCCAGCACGCGCCGGTAAGCGCCGAGGACGAACCACCGCGCGGCGGCGAACAGATAGCCACGCACGTTGTGATCGTGCAAAACGGCTCGGCCACACAGTTGGTTCCGCTGCTGCGTCCGCTGATGGCGCCGACAAGCCAGCTTTCTTCGTTCGATGCCGCCAATGCGCTCATCATCACTGACTACGCCGACAATATCCGACGCCTGCTGCGCGTTATCGAAAAGCTTGACCAACCGGCGGCCAGCGATGTCAACATCATCCCGCTTAAACATGCCTCGGCACTCGACATTGCCGACGTGCTGACGCGCCTGTCCTTGCCCGGCATCACGACACCCGGTCAACCCGGCGTGCCTGTGGCCGGTGGTGGGGATCGCTTTAGTATTGTCCCCGACCTGCGCACCAACAGCCTGCTCGTGCGTACCGACAATCCGGGTCGAGTCAATCAGTTACGCTCGCTCGTGAGCAAACTCGACGTGCCGGCCACGACCGGCGGTAACACGCGCGTGGTCTATCTACGCAACGCCGATGCAGTGAAGCTTGCCGAAATCTTGCGCGGACTGTTGGCCGGCGAGGCGCGCGCGCAGACCGCCGCAGCAATCCCCACCGCGGGCGCAGCGGCCGGCGCGCGGGCCACCGGCGCGAGAGCGACCGAGGCTTCTCTGGTGCAGGCGGACGAAGCCACGAACGCGCTCATCATCAACGCCTCCGATGCGGTGTACAACAATCTGCGCGCGGTGATCGAAAAGCTCGACGTACGCCGGGCGCAAGTCTATGTCGAGGCATTGATCGTGGAAATGACGAATGAGAACGCCATGCAGCTCGGCTTTCAGTGGACTGGTGGCAAAGAATACGGCAAGGGTACGGCTGGCGCTTTGCAGAACTTTCCGTCGGCGGGCCCAGGCATCGTTGCCGGCGTCCTAAACCCGACGTCACTCGCCACCAGCGGTGGGCTCACCCTGGCCTACCTCGGCGAAAAAATCCTGCTGCCCGATGGCACGTCGGTGCGCAGCCTCGGGGCGCTTGCCCGCGCGCTCGAAGAAGGCAGCCTCGCGAATGTCCTCTCGACACCGAACTTGATGACGCTCGACAATGCCGAGGCCCAGATCACGGTGGGTCAGAATGTGCCCTTCATCACCGGTAGTTTCGCGCAGGCCGTGGGGGTGCCGGGCACGGCGACCCCGGTCAATCCATTCCAAACCATCGAGCGCAAAGACATCGGTATTAAGCTTAAGATCAAACCGCAGATTTCCGAAGGCGGCACCGTCAAGCTCGATATCTTCCAGGAGGTTTCAAGCATTGCCACGACCTCGGTCCAGGGTGCGTCCGATCTGATCACCAACAAACGTGCCATCGAAACCAAGGTAGTCGTGGACGATGGCGATACCATCGTGCTCGGCGGACTGATTGACAACAATTCTTCGGAAACGGAACAGGCGGTCCCGTTCCTCGGGCGCATACCGATCCTGGGAGCGCTGTTCCGCTATCGCGCGAATACGCAAAAAAAGACGAATTTAATGGTCTTTTTACGTCCCATCGTCGTCCGCGGTCCCGAACAAGGTTACCGCATCACCGCCGACCGCTATCAATACCTGCGCCTCCAACCGCGAGACGAGCAACAACAGCAGGTTCTCGATCGTCTTGCCCCGAAGCGACCAGCGTCAGCGCCAACCGAGGAACAGGGCTTGCTCGGACCGTCCAACGCTTCGGAAGAATTCTCGCGCTAACTCACGATGCCGGAGCAACCTGATTTGCACGCGCTCGACCCAAGCTGGACCGCGCGCGTGCCCTACCACTTCGCCAAACGCCACGGCGTGATCGCGGCGCGGCTCGCCGACGGGCGCGTCGAGGTCTGGGCGCGCGCCGCGGTGTCGGGCACGGTGCTCGCCGAAGTCCAGCGCGCGCTGCGCCAACCGGTGCGGGTGCAGGAACTCTCCGATGAAGCGTTCGCGGCCGCGCTCAACCGCGCCTATGAACGCGGCGCCTCGGACGCCATGGAGATCGTGGATGACCTCGGCGACAACCTGGATCTGGCGGAAATCGCGGGCAGCCTACCCCAGATTGCCGACCTCATGGACAGCGAGGACGACGCGCCGATCGTGCGCTTGCTCAACGCGCTGCTCACGCAAGCGGTACGCGAGGGCGCCTCGGACATTCATATCGAGCCGTTCGAGACACGTTCGGTCGTGCGCCTGCGGGTGGATGGCGTGCTGCGTGACGTGCTCGAACCACCGCAGGCGGCGCACGGCGTAATCGTCTCGCGCGTGAAGATCATGGCGCGCCTCGACATTGCCGAGAAACGCCAACCGCAGGACGGCCGCATCACATTGCGGCTCGCGGGCCGCCCGGTGGACGTGCGCGTCTCGTCCCTGCCGACCGCGCACGGCGAGCGCGTGGTGCTGCGTTTGCTCGACAAGCAGACGGGTTGGCTCAATCTCACCGGACTCGGCATGCCATCCAATATCCTCGAGGCGCTCGATCACCTGGCGCACCAGCCGCACGGCATTATCCTGGTCACGGGTCCGACAGGCTCCGGTAAAACCACCACGCTCTACGCCGCGCTCGGCCAGCTCGACACCACGCGGCTCAATATCATGACCGTCGAGGACCCGATCGAATACGATCTCGACGGCATCGGTCAGACACAAGTAAACCCACGCATTGACCTTTCTTTTGCCCGCGCCTTGCGCGCCATCCTGCGCCAAGATCCGGATGTCATCATGATCGGCGAAATCCGCGATCTCGAAACCGCGCAGATTGCCGTGCAGGCGTCACTCACCGGTCACTTGGTTCTCGCCACGCTGCACACCAACGACTCCGTCGGCGCGGTCACGCGCCTCGTGGATATGGGCGTGGAACCGTTTCTCGTGGCCTCGAGCCTGCTCGGGGTACTGGCGCAGCGCCTGGTGCGCAAGCTTTGCCCGCAATGCCGCGTGCCGCACTCGCCCGATGCCGCGGAATGCAAGCTGCTCGGCGTAGAACCGAACAAGGGCATGCTGAGCCGCATTTATACTCCCGCCGGTTGCGAGGTCTGCGGCTTTTCCGGTTACCAGGGCCGTACTGGGATTTTCGAATTACTGAAGGTGGACGATAAGTTACGCGGCTTCATTCACGATCGCAGCGCCGAAGCCGCGTTGCGCGACCACGCGCGTTCCCAAGGCATGACCAGTCTGCGCGACGACGGATTGCGCTGGGTGCATGCCGGTATGACCAGCATCGAGGAAGTGCTGCGTGTATCAAGAGAATAAATACGTGAGGAGTAAAGAGTAAGGCGTAAAATGTGGCGACTGACGTGGGTGTCTTAACCCTTCACTCCTCACCCCTCACGCCTTACATTTAGAGAAACATGGCTGGATACGAATATCTCGCGCTCGATACCACGGGCCGCACCGTCAAGGGTGTGATCGAAGGCGACGCCGAGCGCCAGATACGCGTCGCCCTGCGCGAGAAAGGACTGGTGCCGCTGCGCGTGGACGCCATCGCGGCCCAACCCGAGCGCACGGGC
>JBGPGJ010000030.1:0-10941 GCA_041483795.1 Sulfurifustaceae bacterium | reverse complement strand
TAAAGGAAACCTTATGTTTGCGTTACGCTACTTCGCTCTGCCGCTGTTGCTCGCCGTCGCGCTGCTCGCCGGCTGCGACAAGAAGTTTTCCGACGACAGCAAGGTGCTGGCCACGGTCAACGGCGAGGCCATTACCGAAAAGGACTACGAGAACTACCTGCAACTGCGCCACAGCCAACAGGGCCCGATCCCCGACCAGGAGAAGGAACGCAAGGTGGTACTCGACGAATTGATCGATCGCGTGCTGTTGACACAGCACGGTGCCGCGCTTGGATTCGAACAGACTGCGGACGTGCATTTCCGCCTCAAACGCGTGCGCGAGAACCTGCTGGTGCAGGAAGTAGTCCGCAACGCGTTTAATGACAAACCGATCTCCGACGAAGACTTGAAGAAACGCTTCCAGCAGGAAATCGAGAACACGCACAAGACCGAATACAAAGTGCGCCACATCCTGGTCAAAACCGAAGACGAGGCCAAGGAAGTCGCAACGCGGCTGAAGACCGGCATGGGCTTCGACCAGCTCGCCAAGACCCGCTCGACCGACAGCGAGAGCGCCAAGCGCGGCGGCGCCCTGCCGGACTGGATCAGCCAGGGTAGCGGGTTGGTGCCGGAATTCTTCAATGCCGTCATGACACTGAAGAAAGGCCAGACCTCCGATCCGGTCAAATCCGAGTTCGGCTGGCATCTCATCAAGGTGGACGATACGCGTGCGCTGAAGCTCCCTAGCTACGAGGAGTTCATGGTCGATCCGCGCGCACCGGCGAACCTGCGGCGGCGTATGCAGGAGGAACGTATGCAAGCGATGCTGAAGGATCTCAAGGAAAAGGCTAAGGTCAAGATCAACTAGCACTGTTTTTGGCGCTGTGGTCTTGCGACGCTGTTGCATGCTCAGCCGCTGCCTCGCCCATGCGGTCGTTGGGATGTTGCTGTCGGCAGCGTTTCCGGCGGCCGGCGCGCAAGACTTACCGATTGAGCTGCAAGTGCGGCCGGTCGCGTTGTCGGAGTCCTTGCCCGACGGCGCGACGATCGGTCGCATCCGTCCACGCGGGATGCTCGAGCTGCCTTCGTTCAAAGTGAGCGGCATGCGCTTTTCGCAGCTCTCGGGTCTCGCCTGGGACGATGACGACGGCGTTCTCTACGCCATCTCCGATAAGGGCTACCTGTTTCACCTCCAGCCCACATTCAAGGATGACGTTCTGGTCGGCGTGACACTGCTCAAAGCGGTATGGCTGACCGAACTCAAGAGCGGTAAACTGCTTAGAGACAGACGCGCCGACTCGGAAGGACTGGATATTCTCCATGGGCGTAACGGGATCAAAGGCGACGCCGAACTGCTAGTGAGTTTCGAGCGCTTTCCGCGCGTTGTGCGTTATCGGCCCGATGGCAAGGCGCTCGGCGAGCTGGCGTTGCCCGCCGCGCTCTCCGATCGCAACGCCTATCGGGACCCGAATGAAATGCTCGAGGCCTTGTGCGTGGACCCAAATCTCGGCGTGCTCACAGCACCCGAGATGCCACTTAAAGACGAACCTCCCGGCAGCACGCGAATCTTCAGCCTTTCCGGCAAAGTATGGCGCTATCCTACAACCGCGGGGTTTGGCATTTCCGCCATCGAATGCCTGGGCGAAGGCCGGGTGCTGCTGCTGGAAAGAAACTTCGGTCATCTCTTCGGCCGCAACGCGGTGTCGCTCAAGCTCGCGACGCTGCCCATGACGCCAACGCCAAATGAATCGGTTCCGGTAACGGAGGTGGTCACCCTCGATCTTGCCAAGGGCCATCAGATTGACAACTTCGAGGGACTTGCACGACACAAAGGGAATCGCTTCTTTATGGTCAGCGATGACAACGACCTCCTGGTAGAGCGCACGCTGCTGCTCTACTTCGAGCTCCTCACGGAACCCGAATCGCGAACGACTACGCGCTGAGTTAGTAGAGCGCGAAAAACCTGTTTTCCGCAACCGGCGAGTGTTTCATTTGCCAATCAGTTTGCGGAATTCCTTTTCGCTCAGCGTCGGTACACCGAGTTCGCGCGCCTTCTCGGCTTTCGAGCCGGGCTCCTCGCCGACGACGACATAATCCGTTTTCTTCGAGACACTGCCGCTCACCGTCGCTCCTAGCGCTTGCAGGCGCGCTTTGGCCTCGTCACGAGTTAGGGACGAAAGCGTTCCGGTCAACACGAACGTCTTGCCGACCAGCGGCAATTCGCCCGTCGCGCGGCGTTCGACCCTTGGCCAGCGCACGCCGGCGGCGCGCAGTTGCCGAATCACCTCGCGGTTATGCTTCTGGCGAAAGAAAGCGTGGATGTCTTCTGCCACCGTTGGCCCGACGTTCGGTACCGTCTCCAGCACGTCACGATCGGCATTTATGATGGGGTCGAGATCGCCGAAATGGTTCGCAAGCTGTAGCGCCGTCGCTTCGCCCACCTGCGGAATGCCGAGCGCGTTCAGGAAACGCCCGAGCGTGATGTGCTTGCTCTTCTCGATTTGCGCCAGCAGATTTTCCGCCGACTTCTCGCCCATGCGTTCTAGCTCGGCGAGTTGGTCTTGTTTCAGGCGATAGAGGTCGGCGACGGTTTTCACTATCGCTTTCTCCACCAGTTGCTCGACCAGCTTATCGCCCAGACCCTGAATATCCATCGCGTGGCGCGAGGCGAAGTGCAGGATCGCGCCCACGCGCTGCGCCGAACAGTAGAGCCCACCCATACAACGGTGCGCGGCTTCGTCCTCCTCACGTAACACCTGCGAACCGCAAACCGGACACCTGTCCGGCATGTGCCACTGGCGCGTACGCGCCGGACGTTTCTCCTTGATGACACCGACCACTTCTGGAATCACGTCGCCCGCACGGCGAACGATCACGGTATCCCCGATACGCACGTCCTTGCGCTCAACTTCGTCCATGTTGTGCAGCGTGGCGTTGCTCACGGTCACACCGCCCACCTGCACCGGTTTCAGTTTCGCCACCGGCGTGATGACGCCGGTACGCCCAACCGAGGCGAAAATGTCCTCGACCATCGTCGTTTCCTCATGCGCCGGCAACTTATGCGCCAGCGCCCAGCGCGGCGCGCGCGCCGTAAAACCGAGCAGTTCGCGCGCGCGCAGGTCGTCCACCTTGTACACCACACCGTCAATTTCGAACGGCAGCGCATCGCGGCTCTCCGAGATGCGCCGGTAGTACGCAAGGCAGGCGTCCACCCCGTGCACCGCCTGGAAAAAATCGGTCACGCGGAAACCCCAGTCGTGCAACCGCGCCACCACTTCGGAATAATGCCGTGCGACGGGGTCGGAGACCTCACCCAGCCCCCACGGAAAAAACCGCAACGGGCGCAACGCCGTGATCTTGGGATTGAGCTGACGCAGCGAGCCGGCGGCGGCGTTGCGCGGATTGGCGAAGATTTTTTCGCCGCGCTTTAATTGTTCCGTATTGAGTCGTTCGAAGTCTTTCTTCGGGATCACCACTTCGCCGCGCACTTCGAGAATCTTGGGCCAACCGTTGCCACGGAGATGCAAGGGCACGGTGCGAATCGTGCGTACGTTTGCGGTCACCTCTTCGCCGGTTTCACCGTCGCCGCGCGTGCCGGCTTGGATCAACACACCTTTTTGGTAGCGCAGTCTGACCGAGGTGCCGTCAAACTTGGGTTCCGCGGTATACTCCACGACGCCGCGTTCCAGATTTTCGCGGCAGCGGCGATCCCACTCGTATACCTCCTCGTCGTCGAAGGCGTTGTCCATGGACAACATTTGGATGACATGCCGCACCTGGCCGAACTCTTCCGAGGGCTTGGCGCCCACGCGTTGGGTGGGCGAGTCGGTGGTGAGGAGCGCGGGATGTTTAACCTCGATCTCCTGCAGCTCGCGCAGGAGCCGGTCGTACTCGGCGTCGGAAATTATCGGATTATCGAGGACGTGGTAGCGATGGTTATGCTCGTGCAGCTGACGGCGCAACTCCTCGGCACGCCGTCGCAACCTATCGAGTTCGGTCATATTGAAAAACTAATTCTGGTCTTCAGTCCACCACATCGTCGGCGAACAAGCGTAGCGCGGTCTGACTGCCGGGCACGATGCCGCGGCCGCGCATCTTCTCCTCGATCGCTTCGATTTGACGGCGGATGACCGCCATCCCTTCTTTCGCCAGCGGCCGGCGAGCCTGATCCTGAAGTTGTCCCCCCAGGGTTTCGGCCAACGTCTGCGCGGCGGCGATCATCTTGTCGAACACCGCCGCCGGGCGGTGTGCGCACGGCACGCTCATGAAAAACGTCAAACCCGCGGTCTCGAATTTTTCCCACTGCCCGGCCGGAAACTCGCCCGACCCGGAGAGATTGGCCAAACTGAAGAGATGCCGACAACCCGGAGAGAACTCGTTCTTCATGTGAAAAATGCTGCGCGCTCCCCATTGCATGTCGAGTTTGCGCGCCGCGTGTTCGAGCAACCGGCCCTTGAACGTCTGCCCTTCCGGCGCCACCACGTGTACCGCCGCAATGACGTCGAAATCCTCACAGAAGGCGTGCAACTCCTTGGCGCGCGCAAGTGCCTCTTCGAACGACATGGAGAATTCGGTGCGGCGGTGGAGCGCGTCCGCAAGCTTGAGACCGACTTGCGAGAACTTGTGCAATTCGGAAGCGTCAATCGGTCCGCGCGCGTCCACAAGCTGAATCGAAAGCGCGAGATCGCTGTAGCGCATGCGCTGCGAATCGTGTTGCAACTCGGACCACAAATCCGAATCCGCGCGGCGACCGTAAAGCCGGTGCGGCTTTTCCAACTCGTACTCGTGTTGCCGGTAGACCCCGAGCGCGACATCGCGCATCACCGCGGAAACCGCCGGCAGACGCAGGATGAAGTCCGCCTTTTCGTCCGACAGCGCCGGGCGGCCCATGTCCGCGTGGTGCGCTGGCTTGCGCAGACCGGCGTCGAGGTTGAGCGGCATAGTGGCCACTTCCTCGAGCGTTTCCAATTCCTCTTGGAGCGGATCGCGCGCGCTGGACAGCGGTGCCTCGATCGCGGCATCCGACATCAATCCACGCTTTTCGGTCATTGCGGCAAGCGGTGGATCGAAATCGAGGCCGGCGACCGGCTCCAGGCGCGCAGGGGACGGTGGTGGGACGGGAACAGAAGCGGCGGCCTCGCGGAGGCGGCGTCGCAAGCGCGCGCCGCCGAACGCGTGAAACGCGACGACCGCGATGACGATAATGCCGATCAGCAACAGTGCATCGCGCAGCGCCATCACTTCGCGACCATGGCCAGCGCCGCGTCCACGTCCACGGCGACGAGACGCGAGACACCCGGCTCCGACATGGTAACGCCAAGCAGGAACTCGGCCATCTCCATTGTGATCTTGTTATGGGTAATGTACAGAAGCTGCGTGCGTGCGGACATCACCTTGAGCGTCTCGCAGTAACGCTGCACATTGACGTCGTCGAGCGGCGCATCCACCTCATCGAGCAGACAGAACGGCGCCGGACTGAGTTCGAAAATCGAAAACAGCAGCGCCACCGCCGTCAGCGCCTTTTCGCCGCCCGAGAGCAGATGAATCGTACTGTTGCGCTTGCCCGGCGGGCGCGCCATGACGGTGACCCCGGCTTCGAGCAGATCGGTATCGGTGAGATCGAGGTAAGCGCTGCCGCCACCGAAGAGCCGCGGGAAGAAACGCTGGAAGCCCCCGTTCACCTTGTCGAAGGTCTCCTTGAAACGTGTGCGCGTCTCGCGGTCCATTTTGCGGATCGCCTCTTCCAGCGTCGCGAGCGCCTGCGACAAGTCCTCGTACTGCCGGTCGAGGTAAGTCTTGCGCGTGTTTGCCTCCTCGAATTCCTCGATGGCCACGAGATTGATCGGGCCGAGTCGTTCGACACGCGCGACGACGCGCTCAATGTGCTCGATCCAGGCACCCTCGGTCGCCTCGGCTGGCAATTCCCGCACAACGTCCTCCAACACGGCACCGGCCTCGCGCAGTTGTTCCATGAACGTGTCGCGTCGCACTACATGCGACTCGCGCGTCACGCGTTCAGCTTCGAGCCGCTCGCGGACCGCTTGCACCCCACGCTCGGCCTGCGTGCGCGCCTGTTCCTGTTCGCGCAGCGCCGCATCCAGCTCCGACACCGTCTGACGCACCGCCGACAGCCGTTGTTCGACAGCCAGACGCTGTTGCAGCAATACATCGAGCTTGTGTTTGAATTCAATTTCCGGTTGTCGCTCGTCGGCGAGTAGCCGTTGCAGTTCCGCACGCCGATCGGTCAAGTTCTTCAGCTGGCCGCCGAGCCGCTCGATGCTGGCGCGCGTGGCGCCGACCTCGGTCTGGCGCGTCTGGTGTTCGATTTCGAGACGATGCAAGGCATCGCGCGCCTCGTTCTCGGCCACGCGCGTGCGATCCACCTGCCTCTGGCGCGTCTCGCGCCCGGCCGCGAGTTGCGCGCGCTGTTGCTCGAGCGTCGGCCAATTGGCCTCGGCACGCGTGGCGCCCGCGCGTGCCGCGTCCAGCACCGAGCGATCAGTGCGCATCTGTGCTTCGATCTCGTCGATCTCGCGCGCCACCGCGTCGACGCGCTCCGCGATTTGCGCCAGTTGCGCTTCATGGTGACCGAGCTGCTCGCGCGTCTGCGCGCGGGTGCGATGCGATTCGTTCAGTCGCCGGCCCCGCTCTTCGCGTCGGCTTTCGAGATCCGCCCCCTCGGCCGCCGTTTGCGTGAGCTGGGTCTGGGCTTGCGTGAGCCGCCCGCGCAACGTCGCGGTCTGAGCCTGTAGGCGTTCGATTTCCTGCCGGCGCGAAAGCAATCCCGTGGCCTCGCCGTTGGCGGTCCCAAACCGCAGCCAATTGCGCCCCACCCGGTCGCCGGTGCGCGTGACGATGGATTCGTAGGCCGCTAACGATTCACGCAACGCGAGCGCGTCGTTCAACGTCTCGGCAATGTAAACGCCATCGAGCAGCGGCGCCAGATCGAGGCTGGTCGAGACCTTGTCCAGCAGTGCTGGCAGCGCCGGCGGTGCCGGCCGAGTGGCGCGCGCGCGCGCGGCGGTAGTAGTGTTGAGATCGATCAACGTCACGCTGGTACGCTCGGGCGGCTGCTCGGCGACGGCGCGCAATTCCTCCACGCATAACGCCACGAGATCGGCGCCGAGCGCGCGCTCCACCGCCTTCTCCCAACCTGCTTCCACTTGCAGACGGTCCGCGAGTCGCGGCGCGTTCGCGAGCCGATGCTTTTCCAGCCAGGCGCGCAACGGGGCATCGTCGCGCCGTTCGGCCGCGGCTTGCAGCTCCTTGAGCGACACCAGCCGCGCTTCGCACGCGCTTAATTCGCTGCGGCGCTCTTCGGATATCGCCGACAACTCCTCGCGGCGTGCGTGCGTGGTGCGAAGCTGTTCCTCGATCGTCGCCAACTCCTGTTCCTGGGTGGCGCACATCTCGTCGAGATCGGAAGCCTCTTCGCGCAGACGCTGCACCGGCAATCCGGCGCGACGTTCTTCGATGATCCGTGCTTCTTCCTGTAAGCGCACGCGGCGACTTTCGAGGCGCGCGATGTGTTCCTCGAGCTGCACCACGCGCGTGGCCTCGATCTCGAGCGAACGACGACTCTCTGCCGCTTCGGTAGTGAATGCCTCCCACTGCGCCTGCCATTCGCCGAGCGCGCGTTCGGCGTCGGCGCGCGCGCCGGCGGTGTCGGCGCGCGCCTGCGTGCATTCGGCCAACGACGGCGCCAGCGCCTCGAGCGCGCGCGTCAGTTCCTCGAAACGCGCGCGATCGATACTCAGGTGTTCCGCGGCCTCGGCGTAGGCGCGTTCCAATTGCTGCTGTTCGCGCGTCTGCTGCGTGCGCGTCTCGCGTGCGTGCTCGCTCGCCTGCTCGATGCGGGTGATCTCGTTACCGACACCGTAGAACTCGGCCTGCACCGCATTGAAGGCGTCGTTCGCCTCCACCTGGCGCGCGCGCAAGCGCTCGATTTCGGCCTCGACCGCGCGTTGGCGCGCGAGCGCTTGGTCCACGGCATTCTGGTGCGCGGCGAGTTCGCGCTCGTGCGCCCGGAGCTTCTCATCGAACTCGCGCCAGCGCAGCGCCAGCAGCTGCGCCCTCAGCAGACGCTCCTCTTGCTTCAGCTCTTTGTACTTCGCGGCGGCTTTGGATTGGCGTTGCAGCTTCTCGAGCTGCGTTTCCAATTCGCGGCGGATGTCATCCACGCGCGCCAGGTTCTCGCGTGTGTGGCGGATGCGGTTTTCGGTTTCGCGCCGACGCTCTTTGTAGCGCGAGATACCTGCGGCCTCTTCGACAAAGCCGCGCAACTCTTCGGGCTTGGACTCGACGATGCGCGTTACCATGCCTTGCTCGATGATCGAGTACGCGCGCGGACCGAGGCCGGTGCCGAGAAACAAGTCGGTGATATCCTTGCGCCGGCACTTGGTTTTATTAAGATAGTAATCCGACTGCCCGTCGCGCCCGGCTTCGCGGCGGATCGCGATCTCGGCGAAAGCGGCGTACTGACCGCCGGCACTACCGTCGGCGTTGTCGAAAAAAAGCTCGACCGAGGCCTGCGCCACCGGCTTGCGCGAGTTCGAGCCGTTGAAGATGACATCGGCCATTGAGTCGCCGCGCAGATGCTTGGCCGACATCTCGCCCATGACCCAGCGCACGGCGTCGATGATGTTCGACTTGCCGCAGCCGTTGGGGCCGACGACACCGATGAGATCGCCCGAAATCGGGATCGTCGTGGGGTCAACGAAGGACTTGAAACCGGCAAGCTTGATCGTCTTAAGCCGCATCGGGCGGATATTCCTCTGTGACGTCTGTGGAGGACATAAAACTTCGCTACAATTCTAAACAGAACACGGCAACCGAACCACGCTCCTCATGCCAACCGAGCCGAGCAAGCGCCTCGAGACATTTCCGAATCCGCATCCGGAGCGGGATTATATCATCGAGATCACCGCGCCTGAGTTCACTTGTCTGTGCCCGAAGACCGGCCAGCCGGACTTCGCGACCCTCTACCTCGAATACGTCCCGGACAAGCTGTGCGTCGAACTTAAGTCGCTCAAGCTCTACATCTGGACCTACCGCGACGAGGGCCACTTCCACGAAGACGTCACCAACCGCATTCTGAGCGACCTGGTGGCGGCGGTGAAACCGCGCTACTTGCGCCTGCGCGCCGAGTTCTACGTCCGCGGCGGAATTTACACTCACGTCGAGGTAGAACATCGTAAGGGTGGGTGGCAGCCGTTACCGCCGGTACCCGACCTGCCGCGCGAGACGGCCGCCGAGGAAACCCCGGTGGTGGCAGACTCCGCGGCGGTGACCTCGAACGAAAGCGCAACCGACGACAATCCCGGACGTTTCCGCATGTTGGCTCGCGGCCGGCGCGCCAAGGCGGGAACCACTGGCGCGCGCGCCGCTGCCGCACCCGCTGCCCCGCCGCCACCCCCGGCAAAACCCAAGGCACCGCCGAAGACGATTTTTATCGGTCTCGACCTGGGCGCCACCGGTTGCAGCGCCTGCGCCGTCAACGCCCAGGGAACGCTGATTGCCGAGGCGCAAGCGCCGATCCCGGCGCCAATCCGCAATGGCGATCAGGTCACGCAGGACCCGACACAATGGTGGAAGGCCGTCGCCCACTGTCTACAACACCTGCTCACGCAAATGGATCCGGCGCAAGTACATACTATTGCCGTGGACGGCGGCACCGGGACAGTGCTGCTCACCGATGACAAGGGCAATCCGGTCACGCCCGCGGTCATGACCAACGACCGGCGCGCGACCGAAGAAGCCGATCTCATCGCCGGCGTCGCGGACCGCAACAGCGGCGCACACGGAGCGACGAGCAGTCTCGCGAAGCTGCTGTGGCTGCAAAACCGCAAGCTCGACCAGCGCGCACGGTATCTACTGCACCAAACCGATTGGATCGCCGGGCGCCTCGCGGGTCTGTGGGGTCACAGCGATTACGCCAACTGCCTCACGCTCGGCTTCGATCAACAGGACCTCGGCTGGCCCGCGTGGCTCAAGCAGCTTGGCGTGAACGAAACCTTGTTGCCCACGGTGCATTCCTCGGGCGAGGCGCTCGGAGCGGTAAGTGCGGAAACCGCCAAGCTCTTTAATTTGCCGCCCGATGTGCTCGTCGCCGCCGGTACCACCGACGGTGTCGCGGCGTTTCTGGCGTCGGGCGCCACCGCGCCGGGTCATGGCATGACCGCGCTCGGCAATACACTGGCATTGAAGCTACTGTCGGATAAACCGGTGTACTCGCCCGAATACGGCGTCCATAGCTACCGCCTCGGCAAATACTGGCTCGCCAGCGGCGCCTCGAACAGCGGCGGCGCGGTGCTACTGCAATACTTCAAGCTCGAACAGATGCGCGAGATGACGCCGCTGCTCGACCCCGAGCGCTTCACCGAACTCGACTACTACCCGTTGACCGGCATCGGCGAGCGCTTCCCCGTAAACGACCCCGCCATGGAACCGAAACTCGAGCCGCTACCGGCCGACAGCGTAACGTTCTTCCAGGGCATGCTCGAAGGCATCGGGCGCATCGAGGCCCTGGGCTACGAACTGCTGCATCGGCAAGGTGCGCCGAAGCTTACTTCAGTGTGGACCACCGGCGGCGGCGCCGAGAACCCGGCCTGGACCCGGTTGCGCGAGCGCATCCTTAAGGTCAAAATGCACCCCGCGCGCTCGGGCTTTGCCGCCTATGGCACCGCACTACTTGCTTCGGGCGCTATAGTTAAGACATTCCAATAATAAAGTGTCCGACCTTTGCAATTGAAATCGACCTTTCTCCTAGCGTTCGCGTTCCTCATCGGCGCTTGCGCGGTCACTCCGCCGACCTCGGAAAATACGGCGCCTGTTCCTCCGATCCGCTTCCTATTGACATTCGATGACGGTCCCAGTGCGGCCAGCGACAACAATCCCACCGCGAAAATCGCCGATACGCTCGCGGTGAACTCAATCCAGTCCGGGATCAAGGCCATCTTCTTC
>JBGPGJ010000029.1:0-10946 GCA_041483795.1 Sulfurifustaceae bacterium | reverse complement strand
GTGCCACCTTCGGAGCTCGCCATCAACGCGACTCGTTGACTGCCGCGATCCACGACCATGCCGACATACAATTCGGATTGGATATCCGCACCTTCCTCGACCAACAACCGTTTGACGACTCTGCCTAGTGGCCCGGTTTGATGTGTCACCAGCGTCATCCCCAAGATGGCGCTGGCGTATTTTTTGACCTCATCGAGCGACTTCGCCAGCTTTACGCCACCCCCTTTGCCGCGTCCGCCGGCGTGTATCTGCGCCTTGATGACCCAGACCTTGCCGCCTAACTCTTTTGCCGCGGCGACCGCCTCGTCCACGGAAAAGCAGGGCACACCGCGCGGGGTTGCAACACCATATTTCCGCAAAATTTCTTTTGCTTGATACTCGTGAATTTTCATGAGCTCCCTGCAAAGGGTTTAAAAATCGGAGATTTGGTTTCTTGTCATCGGTTCAGCGCCAGCCGCGGTGACTGCAAGACACTGCTTCCAACAAACCCGTTAAAAATGGCTGGTGAAATCTCTAACCTACAGACAATTATCAATCTTCTTTTGGTATTTGGTATACAATGTACAAAAAATCAACGTGAGTTTACAACTAAATTTTAATTGCCGCAGCACTTAGTAAGCGCGGCGGGATATAGAACACCCAATGTATCTCACGTTAAATCAAATCACGAGGCATATATACTGCTGCAATCGGGCTCCGCCCCGTGACCTTCAGCCACATCGGTTCTATGCCACGCGTGGCGCGGCCATCGCGGACTGCGCGCCAGCGCTTCTCCAATCCGGCTCATTGAGGGATGGTGAAATTTCAAAACTAGGGACTATTGGCCGATCGTTTTTTTTCGCGCCTAGGGTTGCCTCGACGTCGTCCTGGACCTCGCTTTGGCAAAAAAAGCGAGCCACCGATTAGGTCAGTGCCGTACGATCGGATGCAGCTAAACGGAAAGGATGACTCCACCCGTACGAGTACGCCAGTCCTTCGCTATAGGTCCAATTTTTCCGGTGGCAGAATACATCATACAGTTGCGTCAATAAATCTGACAATGGGTGTCCAACTTTTCGCATCCCGTTAAACGCACCCGATTGATACGATTCGTCGTCAATTCGTTGTATCTATCTTTGCAACCATCCTCCTTACGAACCGAGGAGGAACAAAGACGCACCTGCGGTGTGAGCGGGACGGCTTTGGGAATATCTTGTGGATGCTGATTGTCTCCGCTGGTGCATTGCACAGGCGTCAGTGGATAATATCGTATATCCTTAATGCCTTTTTCGTGCCCCGCTAGCGCTGAAACGGGTTAGCAGGGTTATTCTTTATCTGAGGAGTGAGTGCATCCAATGTTCAGCCGCAACATGACCATTAAAGGCTATGACGATGAACTATGGAGTTCCATCGTCAACGAGGCCCAACGCCAGGAAGACCACGCCGAACTGATCGCCTCCGAGAACTTCGCCAGTCCGCGCGTGCTCGAGGCCCAAGGTTCGGTGTTGACCAATAAATACGCCGAAGGCTATCCGGGTAAGCGCTATTACGGCGGCTGCGAATACGTGGACGTGGCCGAGCGTTTGGCGATCGAGCGCGTGAAGCAACTCTTCGGCGCCGCGTACGCCAACGTCCAGCCCCATTCCGGCTCGCAGGCGAACGCGGCGGTGTATATGGCGTTGCTCAATCCTGGGGATCACATTCTCGGTATGAGTCTCGCGCACGGCGGCCACCTTACGCACGGAGCCAAAGTGAACTTTTCGGGCAAGCTCTATAACGCCGTGCAGTACGGGCTCAATGACAAGACTGGTGAGATTGACTACGAACAAGTCGCGCGGCTGGCGCAGGAACACAAGCCGAAGATGATCGTGGCCGGTTTCTCCGCCTATTCGCGCGTGGTGGATTGGGCGCGGTTTCGCAAAATCTCAGACAGCGTCGGCGCGTATCTGTTCGTGGACATGGCGCATGTCGCGGGACTCGTCGCCGCCGGGCTCTATCCGAATCCCGTCGCGATCGCAGACGTCACGACGACCACGACGCACAAGACGCTGCGCGGTCCGCGCGGCGGCGTGATTCTCGCCAAGGCCAACCCGGAGATCGAGAAGAAGCTCAACTCGCTGGTCTTCCCGGGCACGCAGGGCGGACCGCTCATGCACGTGATCGCAGCCAAGGCGGTGGCATTCAAAGAAGCGCTCGAACCCGCGTTTAAGGATTATCAACGCCAGGTGCTTGGCAATAGCCGCGCGATGGCCGAAGTCATGCTGCGGCGCGGCTACGACATCGTGTCGGGCGGCACCGACAATCACCTGTTCCTCGTGAGCCTGATCAAGCGCGGCATCAGCGGGAAGGACGCGGAGGCCGCCCTAGGCGAGGCGCATATCACGGTGAACAAGAACGCGGTGCCGAACGACCCACAGCCGCCGATGATCACCAGCGGGTTACGTATCGGCACGCCCGCGGTGACCACGCGCGGTTTCGGTGAGGCGGAGGTACGCAACCTCGCCGGCTGGATTTGCGACGTTCTCGATAACATGTCGGATGCGAACGTACGCACCCGCGTGCGGGGTCAGGTGCAGGAGCTTTGCCGCCGCTTTCCGGTGTACGAACACTGAAGGTACAAGATACGAGGTGCGGGAAGCGAGGGTTTGCTGGTATCCTCGTACCTTGTACCTCGTTCCTCGTACCTGATATGCGCTGCCCGTTCTGTTCCGTCGATGAAACTCGTGTCGTGGACTCGCGTCTGTCCGAGGACGGCGACTCCGTGCGCCGGCGACGCGAGTGCGAGGTCTGCGGCGAACGTTTCACCACCTTCGAGCGCGCCGAATTGCGCCTGCCGGCGGTGATCAAATCCGACGGTCGGCGCGAAGCGTTTAGCGAAGAAAAATTGCGTAGCGGACTCTCACGCGCGCTTGAAAAACGGCCGGTGGATACGGACGCAGTAGAGAAGTTGATCGGTAATATCCGCCACAAACTCCGCGCCAGCGGCGAGCGTGAGCTCGCTTCACGCCAGATCGGCGAATGGGTGATGGAAGGGCTCAAGGAGCTTGACCCGGTTGCTTACGTGCGCTTCGCTTCCGTCTACCGCAGCTTCCAGGACCTGAACGCCTTCCACGAAGAAGTGCAGCGTCTGCGCGACGAGCCGAGCGCTGAGACCCGGCGCAGCCAACTGCGATTGATTCCCGACGGCGATACGCCGCAAGCGCCGACCGCGCCGGGCCGTCGGCCGGGCAATACCAAGAAGTCATGAGCTTCACCGCCGCGGACGCGCATTACATGGCGCGGGCGCTCCAGCTCGCGCGCCGCGGCTTTTACACTACCGATCCCAATCCACGTGTCGGTTGTGTCATTGTCAAAGACGATCGCATCGTGGGTGAGGGATTTCATCTCAAGGCGGGCGCGCCGCACGCGGAAATCCACGCGCTGCAACAGGCAGGCATGCAGGCTCACGGAGCGACGGTCTATGTGACGCTCGAGCCTTGCTGTCATCACGGCCGCACGCCGCCATGTACCGAGGCAATACTCAAGGCCGGTATCCGTCGCCTCGTTACGGCGATGCGGGATCCCAATCCGCGAGTTGCCGGCAAGGGTTTTGCGGCGCTGGAGGGCCACGGTGTAACGGTGCAAACGGGTCTCATGGAAGGGCAAGCCAAGGAGCTAAATCCTGGCTTCATCGAGCGCATGAAAAGCGGACGACCGTTTGTGCGCGTCAAACTTGCCGCGAGTCTCGATGGGCGCACAGCGCTGGCGGGCGGGGAGAGTAAGTGGGTTACCGGCGAAGCCGCACGGGCGGATGTGCAGAAATGGCGCGCACGCAGCTCGGTGATTCTCACCGGCATCTCGACCGTGCTCGCGGACGATCCGCGGTTAACGGTGCGCGGATTCGACATCGGTCGTCAGCCGCTGCGTGTCGTGCTGGACAGTCGCCTGCGCATGTCGCCCACGGCGCAGATGCTGCAACAATCGGGACAGACGCTCGTGGTCGCGGCGGCGGACGACAACAAAAAGGCGTCGGCACTACGCGCCCTCGGCGCCGAGATCGTGTTTCTTCCTTCCAGGGACGGCAGCATTGACCTGAAGGCGCTGATGCGGCATCTTGCCGCGCGAGAAGTGAACGAAGTGCTGGTTGAAGCCGGTCCGACTCTGTGCGGTGCGTTGTTGGAGGCACGGTTTGTGGACGAACTGGTGCTTTACTACGCGCCCTGCCTGCTCGGAAATCAGGAGCGCGGCATGCTCCAGCTACCGCCGCTCGGGCGCATGGACGATCGGATCCAGCTTGAGGTTATAGACATGCGTGCGGTAGGAAACGACTGGCGCGTGATTGTGCGACCTCGGCTTTGATGCCCATGTTCACCGGAATTATCGAGACTATGGGAAAGGTTGCCGCCGTCGAACGGCACGACGTGGATGCACGCGTGCAAATTGAGAACGGTAATTTCGATCTTTCCGACGTGAGGCTCGGCGACAGCATTGCCATCAGCGGCGTGTGCCTTACCGTTGTAAAACTTGCAGGCCGCGCGTTCGCGGCGGACGTTTCGGGTGAGACGCTTTCACGCACCACGCTGGACGAATTAAAAGTCGGCGATGCGGTGAATCTGGAAAAGGCGTTGCTACCAACCACGCGGTTAGACGGCCATCTTGTGAGCGGTCACGTGGACGGTGTCGGCATTGTGCGCGATCGCAGCGAGGACGGCCGCTCGATTCGGCTGCACGTGGATGCACCCAGGGAACTGGCAAGGTATATCGCCGAGAAAGGTTCGATTTGCCTGGACGGTGTGAGCCTGACCGTTAACTCGGTGAACGGCGCGGCGTTCGACGTCAACATTATTCCGCATACCGCGGTGCAGACAACGCTCGGGGATTTTCAATCCGGTCGGCGTGTCAACCTCGAAGTAGATATCTTGGCGCGTTATTTGGAGCGCCTGCTGCTCGGCGAGCAGGCGGCAGAGCCGAAGCCCGCGATCACGCGCGAGTTTCTCGCGCGCCACGGCTTTCTCAAATAGCAGGATGTGGAAAACACCTCGTCACTTTATTGTTTCAAGGGGGCTACCTGAAAGCTCGCCGCAGCCTTGGCGAGCGTTACCACTTTGGTGCTGCCTTTCATTTTCAGCGTAAGTGTGCTGGTCAGGCGGTACTTGCCCGCCGGGGCGGTTTTGGGAATCGGTAGCGGTACCGAAGCGGTGTAGCGCCCGCTTTGACGTAGTTGGTCGGTCAATACTTCACTCTTTACGGCGATGCGCGCGCCGTTTTCGGCGAAGAATTCACGCGTCTCCTCGAGAATTACGCTCGGATTATCGCGCCGTATGAGTACAAGCTCTTTTTGTATCTTTACATGCGAACACGGGCGTGCGCGTTCGGTGTCGAGGCGCAGCTGGTAGGTGCGCGCCGCAGCCATCTCGCCCTTGCCGAGCGATTTAACGTCAGCAGTCTGATTGTTGCCGCCGTCCAGACGGTACTCGGTGGCGTAGTTTGACTGCTTGCGTCGTTCCTCGAACTGCTCGCAGCTCTCCGGAAAAAGCGTGGCGCAGCCAGTGAGTAGTATGGTTACCCCCACGAAGAGCGCGGGTCGGTATAATGGGGAAATCATCACATCATCTTCCTTGTGTATCCGTCTATCTAGAAGCTATCTCAGAAAATGACTCCCTTACCCTTTCCTCTGGGAGTGGGATAGCTCCTAGTTGCCCCAGGCATCGCGCAGCGCGTCGTATTTGTTTGCAGGTTTTTTGGGAGACGACGTGGGTACGGATGGAGTAGCCGGCGACGCATCGGTACGTTTCACAACGGGCGCGGGCTTTGATTTCGACGAGCTCGCGTTGGCAACGCCTGTTATGGATGCTGGTGTGTCGTTTGCCGCTGGCTTTTGCGGATAAAGTCCAAGGGCATACACGAGACCGATCACGATGGCGATCAGCGCGGCATCCAGCCACAGGCTGCCGAGAAGGCGACGGGAAGCGCGGCGATCGGGCGTGACGTCTTGCTGTGTAGCCATGAAATCGGGGAAGAGACTGGTTTTTTTAACCGACGCGCGCTGGCGCCGTTCAACCAGTCCGAGTTTGAGCAGTGTCTTGCGAAACTCCGCTGCCGACTGAAAGCGGCGATCCGGATCTTTCTCGATCGCTTTCAGGATCACCCACTCGAGTGCCGATGGGATGCGCCGCTGAAAATCCCTGGGGCGCGGCGGACGTTCCTGCACGTGTGCATGCATGAGCGCGTAGTCGGTGCGGCGCTCGAACGGCAGTCGCCCGGTGACCGCTTCGAAGAGACTGACGCCGAGCGTGTAGACATCGGAGCGAAAATCTGTCGTGTGACCGTTGATCTGTTCGGGCGCGATGTAAAGCAACGTGCCGACCATGGTGCGATGAGCGCCGTGGTCGGGTTGGTCCATGATCTTGGCCACGCCGAAGTCCATCAGTTTTACCTGCCCCGCGCGCGTGAGGAAAATGTTTCCCGGCTTGAGATCGCGGTGCACGACCCCGGCGGCGTGGACGTGTTCCACCGCGCGTAGCGCCTGATCGAAGATACGCACGGCCTCCGCGGGGCTGAGCGGGCCGCCGCTCTTGACACGTTGTTCGAGCGTCTGACCCTCGCTGTACTCGAGCACCAGCACTTCACCCGCCGGCAATTCGAGCAGCGAGTAAAGCGTGATGACATGCGGGTCGTTCAGGCGCGCCTGCGCCTGCGCCTCGGCGCGAAAGCGATTTAGGTATTCCGGGTGACGGCACAGCTGCGGTGGCAGTACCTTGAGCGCAACGGTGCGGTGCAGTTCGGTATCTTGCGCCTTGTACACCACGCCCATTCCGCCCCCGCCCAACCGTTCCACGATCAGATAGCGTCCCAGCTTGGTGCCGGGTTCAAGGGATTGATTGCCGATCGCATCCTCGCGCACCAGCTCGCGCGCGCGGCGTTCGGCGAAGTCGGCAATGACTACGGTACCGGGCAGTTTGTCGGCTTTGTTAGGTTCCACAGGCTATCCATTGGACTCGCCGTCCCGGACTTGTTTGCCCGGCGGCGGCTCTTCTATATATAGATACACCATGCGGGTGCCGGGTCGGTGGGTGGCCGTGACGAGTGCGGTATCGGGTCGGACGAGCGGCGGCCCGGAAAATGGGCGATAATTCATTTATCTGAAAGGGGCGTGAAATGTCCACCAGTCCTATCAACGAGATAATCGCCGAACTTCGACGCGGGCGCATGGTCGTTCTCATGGACGACCAAGACCGCGAGAATGAAGGTGACCTTCTTATGGCCGCGCAGCATGTGCGCGCCGAAGACATCAACTTCATGGCGCGCCATGGGCGCGGGCTCATTTGCCTGACGCTCACCGAAGAGCGCTGTCGGCAGCTAAACCTGTCGCTCATGGTGCCGGCGACGCAGGTGCGACGCTCGACGAATTTCACGGTTTCGATCGAAGCCGCCACGGGCGTGACTACTGGTATCTCGGCTCGGGATCGCGCGACGACAATCCACGCCGCGATTAAGGCCGACGCCAATTCGTCCGACATCGTGTCGCCGGGCCACGTCTTTCCGCTCATGGCGCGCAGAGGCGGCGTACTCGCGCGCGCCGGTCACACCGAGGCCGGCTGCGATCTCGCGCGGCTTGCGGATCTCCCTCCGGCCGCCGCGATCTGCGAGATCATGAACGAAGACGGCACCATGGCGCGTCTGCCGCAACTGCTCGAATTCGCAAAACAACACGGCCTCAAGGTCGGCACCATCGCCGATCTCATCCGCTACCGCATGGAACACGAATCCAGCGTGCAACGCGTGAGCGAGTGTCACGTGCCCACGGAATTCGGCGAGTTTCGCTGCATCGCGTATCACGACGACATCGGCGATTGCGCGCACCTCGCACTGGTGCGCGGCGACGTCCGCCGCGAGTGGCCGACACTCGTGCGCGTGCACGTGCAGGAGAGTCTGCTCGATCTCTTCACCACGGCGCATTGGCCGGGCCGTACTTGGACGCTGCGTCGCGCGCTCGAGCGTGTCGCGCACGAAGGCGCGGGCGTGGTGGTGGTGCTCCAGCAGGAGGAGTCGCCAACGGAACTCGCGCAGCGCATTCGGCGTTTTCAGAATCAACCGCAGGGGCCGGAAGCCGTTTCCGTGCATCGCGGGAGCGAAGAGATGCGCACCTACGGTCTCGGCGGCCAGATTCTCGCCGACCTCGGGGTGGGCAAGATGCGTGTGCTCGGGCACGCGATGAAAGCGCCCGGTATGTCCGGTTTCGGACTCGAGATCGTGGAGTACATCGAAGACGCGGGAGCATTGGTTAACAATAAAGAGAAAAAGGCATCGCGATGATGGACATCAAGAACCTGGACGGCGATCTCATCGTGCGCGCGGCGCGTTTCGGGATAGTGCTGGCGCGGTTTAACGACTTTATCGGCGAACGGCTGCTCGAGGGGGCGGTGGATGCGCTGGTGCGTCACGGCGCCGAGCGTTCGCACATCGAAGTCGCGCGCGTGCCGGGCGCGTTCGAGATGCCCTTGGGGTTGAAACAGATGGCGGCGTCGAAGAAGTTCGATGCCTTGATCGCGCTCGGCTGCGTCATTCGCGGCGAGACGCCGCACTTCGAATACGTTGCGGGCGAGGCCGCGCACGGCATTGCGCAGGTGGGTCAGCAGTTCGACATTCCCGTCGGCTTCGGCTTGCTCACGGTGGATACGATCGAGCAGGCCATCGCGCGCGCGGGCAGCAAGGGCGGCAACAAAGGCGTTGACGCCGCGCTCGCGGCAATCGAGATGGTGAATCTCATGAAAAAGCTCCGTGGCTGAGCGTCATGCGCAAAGGCAGCCGTCACAAAGCGCGCCGCGCCGCCGTGCAGGCGCTGTATCAATGGCACCTCACCGGTCAGGCACCCGGTGAGATCGAGAATCACTTTATCCTCGGCCACGAGATGGAGGACGTGGATATTGAGTATTTTCACCAGCTCGTGCGCGAAATTCCGTTACACCGGCATGAACTGGACGATCACATCCTGCCGCATCTCGATCGCAAATTGAACGAAGTGGATCCTGTTGAGCTTGCTTGTCTGCGTCTCGGCGCCTACGAGTTCGAGTTTCACCCGGAAATACCTTATAAGGTTGTGCTCAACGAGGCCGTGGAGCTGGCCAAGACTTTCGGCGCCGAACACGGCCACAAGTACGTCAACGCTATCCTCGATAAGGTCGCCCACAAGCTGCGTTCCGACGAGCTGCGCGCGACCCCTGTCTGAGCGCTAGTCCGGATGAAGCGCAGCGCAATCGGGGAACGCGGCTTTCCTCACCCCATCCTTCTGCTGTCGGTCCGGGAGAGGAAGAGTAGGGCGGAAGACATCTTTTAATGACTGAGTTCGAGTTGATCCGACGCTTCTTCGCCGCGCAATCGGTCGCGCGCGACGATGTCGTAATCGGTATCGGCGACGACGCCGCCGTGCTGCAACCGCCGTCGGGTAAGCAGCTTGTCGTCACGACCGACGTCATGGTGGAGGGCGTGCACTTCACCGCTGACACCGATCCGGCGAACATCGGCTATAAGGCGCTTGCGGTGAACTTGAGCGATCTTGCCGCGATGGGCGCCGAGCCCGCGTGGTTTCTATTGAACCTGACGCTTCCCAGACCCGACGAGGCGTGGCTTACGGGTTTCTGTGAAGGACTGTTCGCATTGGCGCGTGAATTCAACATCCAGCTCGTCGGGGGCAATACCTCGCGTGGGCCGCTGGCTATCGCCATCGAGGCGCACGGTTTGGTACCGGAGGGTGAGGCGATACGCCGTTCGGGCGCACGGCCCGGCGACAGCATCTACGTGACCGGCACGCTCGGCGACGCCGCGCTGGCGCTGCAACATCGTTTAGGACGGCGCATGCTGCCACAGACGGATTACGATGCATTGCGCCCGCGGCTCGAGCGTCCGACTGCGCGCGTGCGCGAAGGATTGTTGCTTCGGCGCTTCGCCTCGAGCGCGATTGATATCTCGGACGGTTTGCTCGCCGATCTCGGGCATATCGTGGAAGTGAGCGGGGTAGGTGCACTCGTCGTGTGCGACCGTGTACCGCTTTCCGAAACCTATCGCAAACATCTCGGCGAAGTCGGTTGGGATCTCGCGCTTTCCGGCGGTGACGATTACGAACTCCTGTTTACCGTGCCAGCACGCGCTGGCCGCGAGTTCGAGCGCTGGCGTCCGCGTTTCGGGTGCGAGGCAACGAGTATTGGCGAGATTGTCTCGGGCCCGGGGTTGACTGTTTTAGATGCCGCCGGAATTTCGTACCGCCCGACCCAGCTTGGGCACGATCACTTTGCAGGAGGTTGAGTGGAAGCATGCCCGCTTTGTCAGGCCCAAAACGAAACGCTCTTGTGGAAGGACAGCCGCTGCCGCGTGATTCTGGTTGCCGACACGGACTACCCCGCGTTTTGTCGTGTGGTCTGGAACAAACATGTCAAAGAAATGACCGACCTCACGAAATCCCAGTGCGCACATTTTATGAACGCGGTCTACGGCGTCGAGCAGGTACTGCGCGAGCTGTTGCGACCGCACAAAATCAATCTTGCTTCGCTCGGCAACGGTGTGCCACATCTGCACTGGCACGTCATACCTCGTTTCGAGGACGACGCGCACTTTCCCGGTGCCGTGTGGGCGCCGCGCAAGCGCCCCGGCAAACCGCACGCCGTGGATCGCGATCAACTCGTGCAAGCGCTCTACGTGCGATTGGGCGGACGCAGGAAGAAGCAGGAATAATAGCGTTCCTCCGGAGTCTATTCGCCAGCACCGGCTATGAAAATTCTCGCCCTCGATACCTCAACCGAAGCCTGCTCTGTCGCATTATCTCTTGACAATGCGGTAACGGAACGCTTCGAGCTTGAGCGGCGCCACGGCGAGCGATTGTTGGCGATGGTGGAAGAACTGCTTGCGGAATCCGGTCTTGCGCTTACACAGCTCGACGCCATCGCCTTTGGCCGCGGTCCCGGTTCCTTCACCAGTCTGCGCATCGGTGCGGG
>JBGPGJ010000028.1:0-11235 GCA_041483795.1 Sulfurifustaceae bacterium | reverse complement strand
TGGCCAGAGCGACACGCTCACCAACAGGCCGAATGTAGAGCTGCAGTCTTACGTTCCGAGGTCAGAGATCGCGGTGGCTTGACGACAGGGGGAGTCCATGTAGATGAATATACGACCCAACCGTAATGGGCCGCAATATACTGCAATTCCTATAGTATATTGGTATTGAACGGTCATCTTACGGGATAACGTTGTCGCCCGGCGTCGTGAAAATCAAACCCTCGACGCGTGAACCTCGGAAAAAATTCCTAGGCGCATTTGGCAGCGGACGTTGTCGAAGCCGCAGTGTTGCAGCGTGGCGATGACGCCTTCCGCGGGCACGCAGGCTTCGATGCTGTCCCAGTAGTAACGCCAGAGCTTTGCGGTATTGCCGGAACGGTTGAACAGTAAACCCACCGACACTACGACGGTGCGCATGTACGCCTTCAACAACGTCTTGGCGATGCGGCTTCGCGGCGCCGTGATCTCCAGAATACAAATGCGCGCGCCCGGCTTGAGCACGCGGTGAAACTCCTGGAACGCAACCGACAGGCTGCTGATATGCCGCAGCGCGTAACCCATGCTCAGGAAGTCGAACGATTGGTCCGGAAACGGAATCGTCTCCGCCCTGCCCTCGACGAGACGAACACCGGACGGAACCTTGGCGCTTTGCAACATGCCGACGCTGGGATCCACACCGACGACCAGGTTAGGATTGCCAACGATTCGCACCGCCTCGCGCGCCACGAGTCCGGTACCCACTGCAACGTCAATAACGCTCTTCTTGCGCGATAGACCCGCACGTTGCAATGCTTTTCGACGATACCACGAGCCTCTACCAAGGCCGAGTATCCGCTCCATGCGGTCGTAGTCGGGAGCGGCGGAATCGAACATGTCGGAAAGGAACCGGCTTTTCTCCGCGTCGTTGCTGAAATAAGCAGGCATCGCGGGGATCGGCGATTGGACGGTCTGCGGCGACGTGGCTTGCGGATGACTTGCTTGCGAAAAAGGGGGCTGCTTGAGCATGTAGCTGCTGTCTCTTATTGTTGACGTGAGGGACTGCGGATACTTCTCGCGCGCTGTGCCGTCCCTGCCGAGGCAAGAGTTAAAACCATTCCCCCGTTCCGGTCAATCGGCGGACGGACAAACTGCCGCAAGACAACAACGACTACATAACGGCCTCTTCCGGCACACGTCCTTCGCGTGCACAACAATCAGTGCATGGTATTCATTGAACAGTTGGGCATCCGATTCCAGAGCGCGTTCAAATAGTTGCCGCAGGGTTTCGTAATCCTCGGTTTCCTTGACGAGGCCCAGTCGGTGGAAAAGGCGGCGGGTGTAGGCGTCAATGACAAACACCGGGCGCTTGAAGGCATAGAGGAGAATATCGTCCGCAGTTTCGGGACCGATGCCGTGGACGGCAAGCAACGCATGGCGCAACTCGGGCGTCGGCACCTTCGCGAGCTTGCGTACCCCGCCTTGAGCGATGAGCCACCGGCACATCGCCTTGAGCCGCTGCGCCTTGATGTTGAAGTAACCGGAGGGTTTCACCCAACTCGCGAGGCGCTTGGGATGAGCTTTGACGATCGCCTCGGGTGAGAGCGCCTTCGCTTTCTTTAAATTCGCAATCGCACGCTCGACATTGGTCCAGGCGGTATTCTGCGTCAGCACCGCACCGACCATGATCTCGAATCGGGAGTCGCCCGGCCACCAGCGTTGCGGACCGTAGGCGGCGAAGAGCCTGCGGTAAACGTCTGGGAAAGTAATGCGTGTCAATCGCACCGTTTTTACGGCATAAAGAGACCGCCATTCACGTGTACGGTCTGGCCGGTGATGTAACGCGCCTGGGGTCCGCAAAGCATCGTCACCGTCGCGGCCACCTCCGCCGGCTGTCCCATGCGTCCAAGGAGGGTCTTGCGCTCCGCGTGATGCGCGGGCGTGGCCTGATTATGCCGCCCGCGTTCGGTCTCGATCATTCCGGGCGACACGCAGTTGACCGTGATACCGTGCGGCGCGAGGTCGTGCGCCAGGGCCTTGGTGAGGCCGACGATCCCGGCCTTGGCGGTCACGACGTGCGCGCGCCGGCGCGCGCCGGTGTGGGCGGTCAGCCCGCCGATATTGACGATAGTGCCGCCGCCGGCGCGGCGCATCGCGGGAACGGCCGCCTGCGCGCACAAAAACGCGCCGTCCAGGATGATGCTCAAGATGCGTTTCCAGTCTTCGAACGCCAGTTCCTCGAACGGCGTCTCGTTACGTACCGCCGCGTTGTTGACCAGGATGTCGAGCCGGCCGAAGCGCGCGACGGTAGCTTCAACCATTGCCGCTACCGCCGCCGGGTCGGTCACGTCGGCCAAATAAACCATGGCGCGCTCGCCGGCTTGTTCGATCTGCGTCACGGTCGCCTCGGCCTCATCGCGCGAGGCGCGCGTGTTCACCGTCACGGCCGCGCCTGCGGCGGCGAGCGCCTGCGCGATGGCGCGGCCAATATTGCGCGCGCCGCCGGTGACAATCGCCACCTTGCCGGCGAGCTCGCCCGCGGATACGCCCGGTGATTTCTCATTCATACGCGAAACTCCCGTAGATTTATCGGCCCACTAAATAAGTTTTGCGCGAAACGGCGCAGCGCCTCGCCCCGCTCATTCGGCCAACCGCCGTAGGCGACGTTGCCCGTGAACTTGTGTTCCAACTCCGCGCGCGACAGCCGCTCGTGGGCGCCGCCGCGAAAGTGCGGCTGACGGTATTCCACGACCCGGCCGTCGCGCAGCTTCGCGCGCAGATGTCCGGTGAAGCTCTTCGGGTATGGATTGTTCGGATCTATTTCGTAGCGCACCTTGGCCGCCAGCGCGAGCACGCCCGGATCGCGCACCGTGCTCTCCGTGAACGCCTCAAGACCCGCGTCGCCGGTGATGAACGCGACCGCGATGCAAAACGGCGTGCTGAACTTGGCCGCGTAGTCATTGGGCGGCGCCTGTTTCACCGCAAGCGGTTCCCACAGCCGGTGCACCGTGCCTTCGGCAACCTCGCACACGATTTCGACGACGTCCTCCGCGCGCGCGCCCTCGTCCGCCAGCCGCCGCGCGCAATCTATATAAGGATGCGCCATCGTACCGCAGGCGTAAGGCTTGAACGCGATCGTCTCCAGCACCCAACGTGTCCCAAAATCCTGGGTCAGCGCGTCGTAGTCGCCGGCCGTCGTATGCGCGAAACCGTGAAACAAACCGTGCGTACCTTCAAACACCGTGCGTGGCCCGGTAAAACCATGTTGACCCATCAGCGCCGCGCGCAGGCCGATCTGCGCCGCCCAACCGGCGTGCAGGCGCTTGGTCCAGGCGCCCTCGGCGAGATATTCGATAATGCCGCCGGCCATGCTGCCCGCCACGCCGAGCGCGTTGACGAGTTGCGCTGGCTTCAGTCCCAGGGTCGCGCCGACCGCGGCCGTGGACGCCATGGCGCCCAGCACGGCGGTCGGATGAAAGCCGGCGCGGTGGATGGCCTTCGGTACGACCAGGCTCAAGCGACACATAGTCTCGACACCGACCGCGATTCCGAGCAACGCCGCCGGACCGGGCCGCTGGTAGCGCTCGCAGACGGCGAGCACCGCCGGCACGATGACCGCACCCGCGTGCACCGGGCCGCCTTCGAACGTATCGTCGAAATCCTCGCCGTGCGCTGCCGTGCCGTTAATCATGGCGGCGCCGGCGGCATCGAAGGCGCGGGCGTGACCGAGCGCGGTGCAATCACCGCTCCCATCCCAGCTCGCAACCAATGCTTGCACATAATCGGTCCGGCGCGCGGCGATGCACAATCCAACAACATCTAAGACAAGTTCCTCGGCTCGTGCGCGCACGCTCGCCGGCAACCGACCTGGATCACAACCGGCGATTTTCTTAGCGAGGGATTGGGCGACCGAGTCCGTCGTGGAAGTCATCAAACATTCAGGCCGGCGAGGAACGCATGGCCGTGCGCCGCTCTCGCCACAGAGAGTAAAGCCACAACGCGAGCGCCGTTAGCAGTAATCCCAAAGAAACAGGATCCTATCTGGGCGGCGCCCGCGCTGAACACGTTCAAGGTCCGCAAATCGCTTCCTGCGGCTTCAGCGCACCACCTTGATCCCCGCCTGGACGTACTGCTCGCGCAGCTGCTTCTCGATCTCGACCATCGACTTGCGCAGCTCCGCGCCCGGAAGGAAGCTCTCCTCGAGCTGGTTGTCGTGGACGTATTTCTTCCACGACGGTGTCTCGCGCAGTTTGGCGAAGCGCCCTTCCCAGTAGGCCGCGGCATCCGCGGGCATCGCGGGTGGCGCCACGACGGCGCGAATCTGCGGCGTGGGTGTAACGTCGAATCCCGCTTCCTTGAGCGTGGGCGCGTCGGGATATCCGGGCAGGCGCTTTTCGGTGAGCTGCGCCAGCACGCGCAGCTTTCCCGCGCGCACCTGCTCGCCGGCTTCCTGGGGCTCGATCACCATGATGTCGACGTGGCCGCCGAGCAGCGCCGCGAGCCGCTCGCCGCCGCCCTGGAACGAGACGAACGCCCACTTGGCGCCGGTCGCGTGCTGTAGCGTCTGGCGGATGATGTTGTCGCGCGAGGTCAGGGAGCCGCCCGACTGTTTCAGCTGTCCGGGTTTCGCTTTCGCTGCGTCGATGAACTCCTTGAGCGTCCGGTACGGAGAATCGGCCCGCACGGCGAACACGGCGGGCTCCAGCAACAGCTGCGCGATGGGCTTCAGGTCGTGAACCGTGATCTTCGCCTCGCTGGTGGTGAGCGCACTGGCGATCCACACGCTGGTGATGAAGCCGAGCGTATGCGGATCGTCCTTCTTTTCGGCGATGGCGGCGGCCGCCACAGCGCCATTGCCGCCGGGCTTGTTGACCACCTGCATGCGCACGGGAAGCAGCTTCTCCTTTTCCATCATCGCGGCGACGGCGCGCGCCAGCAGGTCGCTGCCTCCGCCGGGCCCGGTATGCACGATCACTTCCACCGGCCTGGTCGGCTTCCATTCGGCCTGCGCCAAGACCGGGGCCATCATCGCAACCGCCGCTAGGGCGGCGGCGCCTATTGTTCGAGCGTGAAACATGGGTTTTCTCCTCGTTGTGGGCGATCACACTTCCCGGTCGAGCACCCGGACGCGGACCGCGTTGAATTTCCTGAACAGTGGGACGATCAGCAGCAGCGCCGCGATCGCGAGCAAGGCACTCGGGATGGGACGCAGGAGTATGGACATATGTCCCTGCGACATCATCAGCGACTGCCGCAGCGCTTTTTCCATGAGATCGCCCAGCACCAACCCGAGCACGAGCGGGGCCGTGGGGAAATCGAGCTTGCGCATTGCATAGCCCAGCAAACCGAAGAGCGCGAGCAGCCCCAGTTGGAACATGCTCGAGCCGGCGGTGTACACCCCGACGATCGAAACGCCCAGGATCAACGGGTACATGGCATAGCCGGGCATCTTGAGGATCTGCGCGAAAACGGCGACCAGGGGCAGGTTGAGCACGAGGAGAATGACGTTGCCGATGTACATGCTCGCCACGAGCCCCCAGAACATTTGCGGGTTGTCCTGGATGAACAACGGCCCCGGCTTGAATCCCCACAGCACCAGCGCCGCGAGCAGGATGGCGGTCGTGCCGCTGCCGGGGATGCCGAGCGTCAGCAGGGGTACCAGCGCACCGCCGGTCTCCGCGTTGTTCGCGCCTTCCGGCGCCGCGACGCCTTCGATGGCGCCCTTGCCGAATTCCTCCGGATGCTTCGAGACCGCCTTCTCGAGGCCGTAGCTCATGAACGACGCGATGGTGGAGCCGGCGCCGGGCAGTATGCCGATCAGGAAGCCCACCAACGAGCCGTTGAGAAATGCGAACCGGCAGCGCTTCATGTCGTCCCAGGTTGGCATCAGGTTCCTCAGGCCCTTGGGCACCGGCAACATCTCGGCGGGCTTGGCCGGCTCCATATTGCCCAGCACCTCGCCGATCGCGAACACGCCGATCGCGACGATGATGAAATCGATCCCGCCCAGCAGCTCGACGCGGCCGAAGGTGAAGCGCGAGGTCGCCGTGAAGAGGTCGATCCCCATGCCGGCGATCCAAAGTCCAACCAGCATGGAGAGCAGCGCCTTCGTGAGCGACTCCCCGGCGAGCAGCACCACCATGGTCAGGCCCAGGACCATCAATGCGAAGTATTCGGGCGCGCTGAACGCAAGTGAAAGCTGCGCCAACGGCGGAGCGACCAGCATCAGTGCGACCACGCCGAACGTTCCCGCGATGAACGAGGCGATGGCGGCCATTCCGAGGGCGGGGCCGGCGCGGCCCTTGCGGGCCATCTGGTAGCCGTCGAGGCACGTCACCACTGATGACGATTCGCCCGGCACGTTGAGCAGGATCGAAGTGGTCGAGCCCCCGTACTTGGCGCCGTAATAGATGCCCGCCATCATGATCATTGCGCCCGTGGGATCGAGCCTGAACGTGAGCGGCAGCAACATCGCGATGGTCGCCGGCGGGCCCAGTCCCGGCATCACGCCGATCACCGTTCCCAGCACCACGCCGATCACGCACATGAGCAGGTTGGCCGGCATCAGCGCGACCTGGAAGCCATGGAGGAGTCCGCTGACGATATCCATGGCAGGGCCTCAGAACAACATGCCCTTGGGCAACGACAGGTCGAGCGCCAGCGTGAACAACACGTAGAAAGCGGCCGCGGCGCCGATGGCCACGCCGAGCGCGATCGGTTGCGGCTGGCGGGCCATCACCGCGATAATGAACCAGGTGAGCAGCGCGAAGGAAATCGGGAAACCCAGCAGCGGCATCGAGGCGATGCATCCCACGAACGCCGCCCAGCACAGGAGCGCCCGTCCCAGGTCATGCCATTGGAATGCCTGCTTGGGTGGACGCGCCTTGAGGATCGCGCCCGCCGCGAGGAGCAGCGACAGCACCACCATCGCGCCGCCGTACCACATCGGAAAGAAGCCCGCCCCCGGGCCGTCTTCTCCCAGGTAGTCCCACCTCCAGGCCTGGCTCACGATGTAGCCGCCCAACGCCGCCAGCGCCAGGCCCGACCAGAAGTCCCCGTTGCGCACGAAAAAGGAGTTCATCGTGCGGGCCGGTCAGCGCTGGTAGCGGCCGACCGGCACCAGCTCGGCGATGGTCCCTCCGGGGGCGCGGAACTTCACGGGAATCACGCCCGGGTCGCTCACGATCTCGGAGCCATACGACTTGATACTCTGCGTCGCCCGGCCAAGGTCTTGCACCTCGACGGCGAAATGGTGGATGCAGGGGCCGTCGCCGGCGGCCTTCGACTCCTTCGATCGGGTACCGGCGTCGTACTGCATCAGCGTGAAGTCGATCTGCCCGTCGGTCATGTGCCGCGAGACATGATCGCGCGTCCTGTGCGTCTCCGCGTCCTTGAAGCCGAACACCTGCTGGTAGAAATCGCCCGTCTTTTGGACGTCATCCACCTTGAGCGAGAGATGCACGATGCGGTCGATCTCGCCGCCGCTCGCCACCTGCCGGTAGCGGCCGACCGGCACCAGCTCGGCGATGGTCCCACCCGGCGCGCGGAACTTTATCGGAATGACGCCCGGGTCGCTGATGACTTCGCAGCCGAATTTCTCGATCTCGGCGAGATATTTATCCATATCATCCACTTCGATGGCAAAGTGGTGAATGCACGGGCCGGATCCCGCCGCCAGGGACTCCGCCGATTCTTCGGCGTCGTACTTAATCAGAGTGAAATCAATAGCGCCGTCGGTCAAATGGCGTGAGGTATGATCTCTGACCTTCTGCGTGTCGGTCGGCCGGAAACCGAAAACGGATTCATAAAATTTGCTGGCTTTATCCAGGTCCTCGACTTTCAGGGCAATATGAACGATACGAGACATGGTTCTCCTTAAAAGTGTAATGTTTGGTGAATCTCCAACCCCTCAAACCTAAGCTACCCGGCAAAGTTCCTAAGACAAAGCTTCTTTTTGATCATGGCCGCGTTCGGCGCGTGCTCGGGCCGAACCTAGCACGGTGTAAAAGGGCTGTCAAAAAACCTCTCCATTTTTATTTTTCACATCCGCGCCCAGCGCGGTGACAATTGCAGTGCCCATTTGCGTGGTGTTCGCCGTTCCGCCGAGGTCCGGTGTGAGCTGGCGGCCTTGGTCAATCACCCGCTCAACCGCCCGCTCGATCATCCGGGCCGCCGCCTGCGCGCGCGGTTCCTGATGCCTGTGTCCCAACCAGTCCAGCAACATCTTGCCCGACATGATCATGGCGTAGGGATTGGCGATGTTGCGCCCGGCGATATCCGGAGCCGAACCGTGCGTGGCCTGGGCCATTGCATGCCGTGGCCCGGCGCACAAACCCGGCGCGAGACCCAGACCGCCGATCAAACCGGCCGCCTCGTCCGACAGAATGTCCCCGAACATGTTGGTGGTGACGATCACGTCGTATTGCTGTGGTTTCATGACCAGGCGCATGGCAAAGGTATCCACAATCGCCTCACCATACTCGACGTCCGGGTATTCGGCGGCGAGCTTGCGACACTCTTCGGCGAACATGCCGCAACCGAGTTTGAACACCGTGTCTTTGTGAACCGCGGTCAGCTTGCGCCGGCGGCTGCGGGCCAGTTCGAACGCCGCGCGCGCCACTTTGCTCGAACCCTGGCGCGTAATCACGCGCACCGAGATCGTCATGTCGTGCGACGGGCGAAACTCACCGCATCCGGCCACCACGTTACGGTCCGGCTGGAAGCCCTCGTTGTTCTCGCGCACGATCACGAGATCGACATCTTTATGTACCGAGGGCAACGTGGAATAGGATTTGATTGGCCGGATATTCGCGTACAAGTCAAAATGCTTGCGCAGAATCGGATGCGGATTGATCGCATCGGGGTGCTTGGGATAAGCCTGATGGCCGATCGGACCCAGCACCCAACCGTGCAGGCGTTCGAGTATTTCCAGCGTACCGGGCGGAAGAGTATGACCGAGCGTGTCGAACGCGCGCCGGCCGATGGGCAATTCCGTCCAATCGATCCGCAGTCCGCATTGTTCGGCGGCCGCACCCACCACCTTGACGGTCTCGGGCACGACTTCATGCCCGATGTCGTCACCCTCCAGTACTCCGATGCGCATCGGCTCGCTCACGTGGCTTAACCCCGCACCGGCACGGCCGCGAACGCGAGTTCGGCGGCGTCCTTCAGTTCGACGAACTTCCAACAAGTTTTGATCAGCGTATCGATCTGCCGGGTCGGGAGGATACCTTCCGCCAGGCCGCGCAGCTTGGCTTCCAGATCGGCATTGCTCATGGGCCGCGCCAGACTACCGATGGCATGCTCGACATGCTTCGTCAGCACTTCGCCGTTCTTAAGCTTGACCGTGACATGTGCCGCGTCCTCAGGCACACCGCCGTCCGCCGCAGCTTCGACACGGTCGCGTAGGGCGATCAGCGCCGGATCGCGCACGCAGGCGTCACTGTATTCCTTCTCGCCGGCGGCGCCGTGAATAATGGCCACGGCCGCGGAGTGATACACGCTGAACTTTCCTTCCAATCCAACCTGCGGTGTCTTCTTGCCGGTCAGCTCCAGCACCAACGGATGGACCCGCGCGGATATGCGTTCGATATCCTGCGCCTTAAGACCGTGCTCGCGGCGCAACTGGATACAAGCGTCAATCGTCGGGTGAATCACGATGCCGCAGGCGAAAGGTTTATACGTATTGAGCGCAATCTCAAAGGTCGCGCCGAGCCCTTCGGTGATCGCGTCGTAATTGCGCTGCGTTGACAACACATTGGCGAACCCGCGCGGCGCCTCGATCGCGCGCTCCGAACTCGTGAAATTCTTCGACGCCAGCAGCGCGCTCGTCAATCCGTTCTGTGCCGCGCGGCCGGGATGAAAACTCTTGCACATGGTGCCGAACATCTCGCGCAAGCCGGACGACTGGGTGGCGGCGATGCCGAGCGCCCAGGTCATCTGTTGTTCGTTCAAGTCCAATAACTTTCCGCACGCGGCGGCCGCGCCGAACACGCCGGCGGTACCGGTGATGTGCCAACCGATGTCGTAGTGCGCCGGATAGACCGCGTTACCGATGCGACACTCCGCCTCGACGCCGAGGATAAACGCGTGTAGAAACTCCTTACCACTGACCGGCCGATGTTGGGCCAGCGCCAGGATTGCCGACGCCACCGGCCCGCTGGGATGGATAATGGTTTTAAGATGTGTGTCATCGAAATCGAATACATGCGAGCTGATGCCGTTGATGAGCGCCGCGTGCAGAATATCGAGCCGTTCCGTCCGACCGATAACGCTGGCTTGCGCCGGGCCGGAAAATTCCGTCAAGGCGGCCAAGGCCCGGTCGACGGTTTCGTGCCGGCAACCGCCGACGGTGCAACCTATCCAATTCAGCAACGAGCGTAACGCTTCATGCCGTACCGCTTCCGGAATGTCGGTCCAACGCGATTCAACTACATAACGAGCAAGACGACGAGTGATATCCACAACGAATGCCTCTTTGAAGTTTGTTAACTCTGGTTAACCGATCCAATCGTCGCCGCTGACGAACACCAACCCGAGACCGGGGTTGTAGATATAAGTCATGTCGATTCAAAACTTTTCAAGTCGTGGGGTTGCCCACCACGCGCCGAGGGCGGGCAGGCGGGTGGCGATAACAACGACCGCAAACGTTACGATCAGCATGGTCAAGCCGAGGACCGAGATCGCGCCGAGGTCGCCGCTTTCATTCAAATCGTAAATAATGGTCGATACCACTTTGGTATCGGCGGTGAATAACATGATAGCGGCGGATAATTCCCGGATCACACCGATGAAAATAAAGCACCAGGTAGCGATCACGCCGCTGCGCAATAACGGCGCGGTGATCTGCCATAACGACCGCAACCGATTCGCGCCTAAGATACGGCTGGCTTCCTCCAATTCCGGATGAATCGCGCGAAACGCCGACTGCAACTGCTGATAGCCGGCCGGCAGCTGGAGGGTGAGAAACGCCAGGAACAAAATCCACAAGGTGCCGTACAGCACCAGCGGCGGGCGCGTATAACTCAAAAAGATGCCGACGCCCATGACGATGCCGGGGATGGCGATCGGGGCGGTAGCGAGAAAGCCGAGCAAGCGATGACCCCAAACCAATTGGCGCGCGGTGAGATAGGCGATCACCAGCGCCAATACCGTACCGAAGGTCGCGGTCAATACCCCGAGGACGAAGGTATTGTGCAGCGCCAGCTTGGTGGCGGAGAATTCGAAGAACACAAAATTGATATTGTGTAAGGTTAGATT
>JBGPGJ010000027.1:0-11285 GCA_041483795.1 Sulfurifustaceae bacterium | reverse complement strand
GCCCAGGCTGTTCGCTGCGTCGGGGACGCCGGCGTCGGCGGCTTTCTCGTAGTACTCGATTGCTTTGCCGACGTTGCGCGGCACGCCGCGGCCGTCAGCATGAATCGCACCGAGCACGTAGAGCGCCTGGGCATGACCGCGCTCGGCGGCGCGGGTGTAGAGTTCGGCGGCCTTGGCTTCATCACGCAGCACACCCTTTCCGCCGGCGTACAGATTGGCGAGGGCGAATAAGGCGCGGGTGTCGTTCTTCTGCGCCAGCGGTTCGAGCAATTTCAGAGCCTGCTCGAATTCGTGGCGCTCGATCGCTTCGACGCCTTTTTGATAGTGCTCGCGTTGCGGGCGGTCGGCCTGGCGCGAGCGGTAAATCTGATAACCCGCGACGACGGCGGGCGCGGCCAGGAGCAGCAGCACCCAGAAGTGCCGCACGAAGACGATGACCAGCAGAATTAAGAACACTCCGGCCAGAAAGGCAAACCCCGCGATGGCCGGGCCAACCATGATGGCGTTGAGTTTGGTGAGCCCACTTTCGTCCTGCGTTAGGTCCACTTGTTCTTCGACGATTTCCTTCGCCCAGTGGCGTTTGCTTCGGAAGAACAAGATGCCGATGACGAATCCGAACGCCGCGCCGGAGAGATGCGCGACGTAGTTGATGTAACCGCCCGCGCGCGATAGCTCATCGTAAAGATTCCAGCCGATGTACCACGACCCGACAATCCAGGCCGGTATGCCGACGGTGCCCACCGAAAGCATGAACCAGAAGAAGAAGCGGATCTTGGCGCGCGGCAGGAAGTAGACGAAGAGCGCGAGCATGCCCATGACCACGCCGGAGAGCCCGAGGCTCGGGAGCGGGTCGCTTGCCCAATGGCTCATCATCAGATCGAAGAATCCGATTCCAAAGGAAAGCAACACGATCGTGCCGATAAAGAGTACCGGACCGAGAATAAGCTCGACGGCGGCGGCGAAGGCAAAAAAGAAAATGAGATTGAAAATGACGTGACTCCAACTGCCGTGGGCGAACGAGGAGGTGAGCATGCCGACGGGATCGAAGCGGGAGCGCTGGTGCCACAGGCGCGCCGTGAACAACGCGGGGGCGTGCTCGGCAAAGGCGCGATACTGGGTGCGCAGGCGCTCGGCGCCGGCGGCATCGCCGTTGCGTGCCATGTCTTCGGTGTGCCAGGCGAGGTGTTTCTCCGGGTCGGAGTCGAAATAGATATGCAGTACCGCCTGCTCGCACGACATCCGCCACCGGCCCCAACGGTGACTCTGTGCCTCGGCGCCGTCCGTGCTCGATGTCGCGAGCTGCGCACAGACGCTTTTGGCGTGCGCCTCAACCCGCTGTTCGTTCTGAAACTGAAAGAAGTAAATGAGCAGACAGATTACCGCCACAGCAATAGTGACGGTCGGAACTTTGTGCAGTTTGATCTGGGCGCGGTAGGGAAAAAGGATCACAGGTAGTTAGGAGGCCATTATCACTTCCACGATTTTCCGTTCCGGTGGTCCGGGAATCGTAACAACAAGGATAAGAAACACCAGCCCCGGTTCGGATTGCCCCGTGAATCAGCGTAGGGTTTTGGTTTTCCACTCCCGCATGGCGCGTCGTAGTGTCGCCATTTTTTTACGCGCCCCTAAGTCAGCCGAGCACTGTTTGAGACGCCATTTAACAAGGTAGTTGCAGAGGTCGGTTGGGACTTCCGCGCCCTGTTTCGCGTCAGCGGGACCGCTTGGGTAACGATTTCAGGAAATCGCGCGGAGTGACGATGCGCGTGCCGCTTACTTTGGTGAGCGCAAGCAATCCACGCTTATCGCCACTGACTATAAAATCTGCCTGCCCGGCGATGGCCATTGCGAGTATCGGATTGTCATCCGGGTCGTTTGAGAATTCCACGTTGGGCAACTTCTCCAGCACGACTGCCTCACGTCGCAACCCACCGACGAGATTGCCAGCCTCGATCGGATCAACGAATTCCTTGAGTTTCTCTCGGCGACTGGCGCGTCGAAATTCCGCGAGTTGCCACGTCGAGGAGACGAGTGTAAATCGCTTTTTACGCCAGGCTTGGTAGATTTTATCCGGCGGAGTGCCGGTGGTGATCAGGGCTGCAATCAGGATATTGGTATCGAGGACAACCCGCATCGGGCGTTAGGCCGCTTTCAATGCGTCGTCGATCGCCGAGAGGATTTTCTTCTGGGAATAATTCCGGTTGCGCTTCTTTATGCTGCGTACCGTAAGCTCAAAGAGACGGGCCTGGACCGCTTCATCCACAAACCGCGAAATATCGGCCTTCCTTCCGCCTTTCCTCGTAAGATACGAGCGCAATGCCCGATCGGTATCCGATCCGACGATAATTGACCAACGGACACTGCTCATACTATCGCTCTCCAAGTCAGGAACATCTACAGCAAGCATATACAGTTACGTATCGAGCGACAAGCAAGCCCCAGTTCGGATTGCCTCGTGAATTGGCGCAGGGTCTTGGTTTTCCACTCCCGTATGGCGCGTCAGCGCATCCCTTATTTATCTTTCCCCGCGAGCATATTCATCACGAGACGGATGAGCACGTCTTTATCTTTAAGGGGAACGGATTCCGGTGGCATCGGCGTCACGCGCGCCAAAATTGAGTGCCGGACATACGCCACTTCTTACCGACGCAGCGGTTCGGTCCCTTCGTCGAGAATGCGCAGGTACTTGTTGTACATGAACATCCGATTGCGCTGCCCGCCTGTCATTTCCTGTACGATGCCCAGTTTTTCGAGATGAGCGAGCGAACTGCGCACGGTCGGCTCAGTCACTTTCAATGCTTTCGCGGCCATCGGTACGGAAACAATCGGTTTTTGTTGCAGCAACAGATGCACCCGCAACGCGGAACCGGCCGGCCGGCCGAGTGTTTCTATCTTGGCGCGGTCTTTTTCGAACAACCTCAGAATAGACTTTGCGGAATCGGTAGCCTGTTCCGCGGTTTCCAACACACCCGTCATGAAAAATTCCAGCCAGCGCTCCCAAACACCTTCGGTCCGAACTCGCTGCAACAGCTCGTAGTATTGCTGGCGATTGCGCTTGAAATAAAGACTGAGATAAAGAATCGATTCGCTTAACGCGCCTTCGGTACAGAGCAACAACGTAATCAACAGACGTCCGACGCGGCCGTTACCGTCCAGAAACGGATGAATCGTTTCAAACTGCACGTGCGAAAGTGCCGCCTTGATCAACACCGGCATACGCACCGGTTGGTCGTGCAGAAACCTCTCGAAACTTCCCATCAAGTCCGCCAGTTGCTCGTGCGGTGGTGGAACGAATCGCGCGTCACCGGGACGCGAACCGCCGATCCAATTCTGGCTGCGACGAAACTCTCCCGCGGCCTTGTTGGCGCCGCGCCCTTTGGAAAGCAGGATCCCGTGAAGCTCCCGGATGAGACGCAGCGACAACGGAAAATCGCCACGGATGCGTTTGATGCCATGATTCATCGCAGCGACGTAGTTTGACACTTCACGCACGTCCTCGATCGGCACACCGGGAGTTTCCTTGTTTTCAAACAGCAGCAAGTCGGAAAACGAGGACTGGGTACCTTCGATCTGGGAAGACAACAGCGCTTCCTTGCGCACGTAGAAATAAAGAAACAAGGACGTGTCAGGCAGCAAGGTGCTGACACCATCGAGCCGACCGAGCGCGCGGTTCGCCCGTTCCATGAGATCGTAGTGTCCCTCGTTGAGCTGGAGCGGCGGATTTGGCGGCAGCGGCGGCGGAATAAACGCCTTATAGGATTCGCCGGCGACAGTACGGGCGATATAACTACCCAGGCGATTGTTCGGGTTCATCCTCAATTTCCAGAGCTGGCGCGGCTAGGAAAAATCTTTTCGTTAGGTTTTACCTTACGAAAAGATAGCACGTTATCTTTTCGTAAGAAAGGAGCGCCCTTAATGTCACCGCCCCATCCCCGCTCCCATTTCCCAATACAATCCGCTTCCGCCAGAACCGCTCGTCTACGACCGTTAATTATCGAGCCTGCGCACTGGCACGCTTTGAAACTTTATCCTGCGAGCGGTGGCGCTGCATATACTCCCGAAGCGCGCGGTTCATGCTGGATTGGTATTTGCCGCCCAAGGTGCGGAACCAGGACAGGACGTCCGCATCCACGCGAATGCTGATCGGCCGCTTGATCGGTCGGTAAAACTTTCCGATCATGGCGTGACTCCAGTCGCCGATCTCCGGGATGTCCGATAAATCGACGTCCGCCTCGGATTTTTCGGAGAGCGCCTTTAGCTCCCGACCCATCTTAGGGGTGATGTCGTAGATAGACGACCCGCTCACGCGCCGTTGCTTTGCGCGCCGAGATGATCCGGATGATTTCTTCGCCATCGCTTTCCTCACGTACCGTGTGCACCACAAGCAATACCGCCAAACCTGCAACGCTACCCATTGTCAGCCACCGCTCTTCGCGGTGACGGGTTTCGCAATCGAGCTTCTTGTTCCGGTTGCGGAACCAAGGCCCCTCCCGACCCTTGTATATCTAGCGAAATCGTAACATGGGGATGTCGGGAGCAGAGTCGCGGGGGCGCATTCTTAGTGGGCGCGTGGTGACGTTCGATGCGGATGCAGCCGATTTCTGGCGACGCTTGCCCTTAGCGTCAGCCGCGCGCGTACACGCTCGTGAGCCAAATTAGCGTGTGGTTTTCGTAGCGCTTGATGAAGCCCGCGGCGGTTACCCACGCCTCGATGTGCTCGGGGTTGTGCACGTAGGAGCGGAAGTCGGAACGGATGAGGCGAAACATCAGCGCGCTCAATGCCGCGCCCAGGCGCGTGTACCAACGATCGCGCGGGATGGTGTAGGCGTAAACGCGCTTCGCTCTTGCCACCGACGTCTTTACGATGCGCTCAGCATCGGGATAACAGCAGATGACTTTGTCGAGGATGGCGACATCGGCGACGTCGAAGGTTTCCGCCAGCTCGACGAAATCGCCGACGCGGTATCGCGTTCGTTCCGCGAGGCCCTGCGTGCGCGCGAGCGCTTCGGCTTCTTCGATCATTTTCGGCGCGAGATCTACCCCGACCGCCATCGCCGCTCCGCGTCGCAGCAAGTCCTGGTGCAGGCTACCCACCCCGCTTCCAATCTCGAGAATGGCGGCGTTCGCAAAACCCGTGCGCTCCATCCCTTCCAGTAACTGCCGCTGCGAGGCTTCGAAACCCTTCTTTTGAAAGCGGCGCCGATAGCGCCGCGCGAAGTGCGAAAAGATGCGGCCGGCCGAACGGCTATGGGGACAACAACACATCATGGCGGTGCCGGATTCTACTCCAGTGGCACGGCAACACAGAACGGCCGGCACCGAGAAAGAAACGCCGATTGAAGAGAATAAAAATCTGTTCCAACCCTGGCGCGAAAGCGTAGGCGATAGCCGCAACCAGACGTGGACGCCATGCACTTCGATCGGCCGATTGCGCCCGACCCGGGAAAGCAAAAAATCCGTGCGGCATACCGCATGGGTGAGCGTCGCGCCCTACTGCCGCCGATCAACGCCGCCGACCTATCCCCGGCCGACAGCGAGCGCGTGTTCGGGTGGGCGCGAGCGGCGCGTGCCCGGATGCTGCTGGCCACGAGCGGGCACGGCGGGTTGTATAACCGCAAAAACAGGTCGCTTTACAATTGATTGGTGCCGCAATCGCTTGGGCGCGCCAGCGTCCCAACACGTCCCTCTTCCGTCCCGCACCAAACTGCATTAATGTACTGTCTGGCTTTCCTTACATCGCCCGTTGCTTTCGTCGGCGTCCCCAACCGAAAAGGAGTTCGCCATGCCAATTTCCTCGCGCTTGTTTCGTTCTGTTTTCGTGGTTGTCCTCGCGCTGCCGCTTTCCTTTGCCGCCCTTGGCCAGCAGACCGGGCAGATCGTAATACTGCAGGGAGATGTAAAGGAGAACAGCTATCTCGCCGGCGGTTCGGTCTATGTGCGGGGCAAGGTCACCGGCGACGTGGTCGCCGCCGGCGGGCAGGTGGAGATCGATAACGAGGTAAGCGCCGACGTGCTCGCGGCCGGTGGCTCCGTGAATATTCGGGCGGTGGTGGGCGATGACGTGCGCGTGGTCGGTGGTCACGTCAGCATCGACGCCGCAGTCGGCGGCGATGCAATCGCGATGGGCGGTAACGTCACGCTGGCGCCGACCGCGGCCGTGAAGGGGCGCGCGTGGTTGGCGGGCGGAGAAGTGGGCGTGTACGGCAAGGTCGGCAAAGGCCTGAAGGCGGCCGGCGGTCGTATCGTGATTGCGGGCCAAGTGACGGGCGACGTCGAGCTGGCCGCGAGGCGCATCGACATCGAGCCGGGGGCGGTGATCACCGGCAGCCTGCGCTATCGCAGCCCGAACGAAGCGAATATCGCCAGCGGCGCGAAGATCGGGGGCGCGGTGGTGCGCGAGGAGATGGCGGCCGGCAGAACCGGCGCGCGCGCCGCGGCCCGCATTGCGGGGATCGGCTTCTCCGTCGGCCTGGTGCTGGCCGCAATCGTGCTGTTCCTGTTGTTCCCCGTGGCCTCGATCAGCGCGGCGCGCGTGATCAACGATTCGCCGTGGAAATCGCTCGGGATCGGATTTGCGGTTCTCGTCGTGACGCCGCTCGCGATCGTGTTGCTGTTCGTGACGCTGGTCGGCGCCTTGCTTGCGCTCGCCGCGCTCGCGCTGTATTTCGTGTTGCTCCTGGCCGGCTTTCTCACCGGCGTAATTTGCATCGGCGATCTCGGTTTGCGCCGCTTCGGCAGCAAACGCAGGCAAGTGAGCAAGGGCTGGCGTGTGCTCTCGATCGTCGCGGCGTTCGTGGCGCTGGCGATTGTCGGGTTGCTCCCGGTACTGGGCAAGCTCGCGTGCCTCGCGGTGCTGCTGTTTGGCCTCGGCGGGGTGGCGCAGCATGTGGCGCGGCGCTACCGCACCGCGCGATGAGGCGAAAACTCGAGCGCTGACTCCCCCACCGACGCGCTGAAGAGTGCCCGCGATGTGCGCGGGGCAACCTCGGGGGAGCGCTTCTTGGGGAACTTTCTCGACCTTATACCAGGGCCGCCAGCGGCGTCGGCGTATGCCGGATCGACTTGTAGGCCTGATAGTTCCAGGAGAACGAGAGAGCGGTGCTGAACAGGCTGCGCGTGTTCATGAAGGTCCGCGTGGCACGCGTCAGCGAGCTCTGGAACGACGACACCTCTTCGTAGGCGTTGAGCAAGCCTTCGTAGGCCTCGCGCGGTGTGAAGTTCCTCATCTTGTGCACCGGCTCGAAGATGGTGTAATGCCTCCAGTCGTTCGGATAGTTGGTGAGCAGCAGGCGGTTTTCGGCCACCATCTGCCGATAGAGCACCGTGCCCGGCAGCGGCGTCTCGAGCGTCAACTGTACGGCGTCAATCTCGTTCTTCAACGCGAAATCAACGGTGCGCCTGAACACATCCTTGTCCTGGGTGTCGGTGCCGAAGATGAAGGCGCCGACGATAGCGATGCCGTGGTCGTGGATCTTCTTGATGGCATCGCTGAAATTCCTCGTCGCGGGGCGGAGGTTCACGGGCTTGTGCAAGGCGCCGAGGGTCTCGGCATCCAACGATTCGAAGCCGATCAGCAAGGCCTTGCAACCGCTGCGAGCGGCGGATTTCATCAGGTCGTCGTGTTCCACGATGTTAAGGCACGTCTGCCCGCCCCATTCCTTGCCGCTACCCTGTAACCGGTCAAACAACTCCTTCGCCCGCCGGATGTACTTCATCCCCGACCCGACGATGTTGTCGTCCACGATGAAGAAGCGCTTTGACTTTAGGGCGTTGATTTCATCCATCACGCTGTCGGCACTGCGCAGCCGGTAGCGCGCACCATTGAAGGCCGTCACCGAACAGAAATTGCAGCCGATCGGGCAGCCCCGACCGGTCTGCACCGTCTCGACGAAGTACTTGCCGCGCAGCAGGTCGCGCCGCGGTGCCGGCAGATGCTCGATGTCCGGTTGCTCGGAAGCCCGGTAGACCTTCTGCAGGCGTCCACTCTCAAAGTCTTTCAGCAGCTGCTGCCAGAGATTCTCGCCCTCACCCGCGACCACCGCGTCCACATACCGCAGCGCTTCCTCCGTCATGTAGGAGGCATGAATCCCGCCCATGACCACCGTGACCCCGCGCTCGCGGAAGCGCTGGGCAATTTCGTAAGCCCTTGGTGCGAGCGGCGTCATGCAGGTAATGCCGACGAGATCCACCGGTGAATCGAAGTCCACGTCCTCTACCGCCTCATCGACGATTTCCACCTCGTAGTGCTCGGGGGTGTATCGGGCGATCATGGCCAGACTCAAGGGCGGAATAGCCAGCACCTTGATATTGGAGTGCAGGGTACCCTTGTGGGACGGATTGATGAGCAGTATCTTCTTCATTGCTGGCCATCCTTTCCTGGTAGCGGTGTGAGAAATGGATTTATTCAGAGGATTGCCGTTTGGCTGCGGAACCAGGGCTGCTCTCCGATTGTCCTGTACGATTGATTAGGGAATCGTAACAACACGGACAAGAAACACCAGCCCCCGTTCGGATTGCCCCATAAGACGTAGGGTCTTGGTTTTCCACTCCCGTATGGCGCGCCAGCGCATCCCTTATTTATCTTTCCCCACGAGCATATTCATCACGAGACGGATGAGCACGTCTTTATCCTTGGGATCGGATTCGGTGACCAACAACGCCAGCGTGGCGAGGCCGACGTGGTAGGGAACGTACCCTGCGTATTTACCGAGAAGTCCGCGCGCGCGGCGCGTCATTATCGTCATTTCCAAACTGGGTAATCCGCACAACGCCCTCGGGAAAACGCGCAACGATATCGAGCTGCCCGCCCATCGCGGCGATAAAGCGGCGTAGCGTGCTTAGATACATATCGGTCTGCTTTTCCATTTTCGATACCGCCGCCTGCTCGATCTTGAGCAACTTGGCTATTTCCTTTTGCGTCAGATCGAGCGCCTGCCGCAGCTCTTGCAGCGGCATCTCGTCCAGAAGCTTCGCGGTCATGGCCTCTGACTGCGCTCGTGCCTTCGGCGACAGTCGCGCCCGCAGCTCGCTAAACTTTTTTGCCATGGATCGAACCCTCTTTCGCTAATGTGGCCAGATGATCCTCGTAAAGCTTGTCCGCCTTAGGTACGTATTCCTCGTACCAGCGATCATTACCGCCTTTGTTGCCGCCGATCAACAGAATCGCCATACGGCGCGGATCGAAGGCATACAGAACGCGGTATGGTTCGCCCTTGTGCTGAATTCGAAGCTCGCGCATCTGACCGAACCGCGAGCCGCGCACATCGGAGCTATGAGGAAAGGGAAGTTGCGGTCCCTTGGCTTCGAGCAACCGGACGGTGGCATCAATCGAAATTTGGATGCCCTCGTCCAGCCCTTCCCACCACGCCCCGAATTCGTCCGTGTACTCGACCTCCCATGTCACAAATATAACTCTTATGTTATATAACTACAAGGTTATACTCTATTTCAGTCCAATTTCCGGGCCAGGTGTTCCGTCCGCGGCGTCGTGGGTCGCTGCCGTCCCTTCACCTCCTCCGCCACGACGGTGAAGGTTCATATTCAACGTGCGCCGCATTTCTACTTTCTACTTCGGGCACTGCCCGCATCGGAAAATCGGCGCCGAAGCTCCTTACCGATCGCCGGATAATCTCCGGTAAGTCTCTGAAGGCCTCCGTCAAATCGTCGCGTCCAATCTTTGCCGCGCCCCGCCAACGCTTGCCACGCGAGAGACAAATCGCCCGGTTTCGACTCCAGCAGCACTTCGCAGAGCTGCGCGGCCTGGTGAACGTCCTTGTCCGCCTTGATCCGGTTTTGCCGCTCTTGCGAGACAATGAGCTTATGCAGCGCGTAGCGCCCGGCGCTGGGAACATTCACGAGAATTCCCCGATTGGCGATGACGACCCCGTGCTGCGGTTTTTCGATCAGGTAATCGAGATAACGCAAAGGGTCCGCGGCCGTGTGGAGATGGGGGAAGATGAATCGGCTGTGTTCGCGCCTTCCCGGTCATGGGCGTAAGAAAGTCGACGCGCAGCTCCTTGCCGCGCACGCGAAACGAGGTGGAAGGATGGCGATGATTGAGCTTTGGGATAGGAATAAAACCCATATCGAGCTTTTTCAGGACGTCCGGGATGTTTAACTCCTCCGCGTCCGAAACGCCGACGTCAATGTCGGGATCGTAAACGAAGTCGACGTCCTGGGTCCGGGTTGCCGTGCTCCATCGAACGCCGAGCATGTTCCCGATGACCGCGAACGCATGCGTACCGACCATCACCATTCCAAAACGGAAAAGCCCGCTGTCGGCGAGCGCCTGGATGACTTTGGCATGCGGCTGTGGAGTAGCCATGGCGCCAGTGGCCTGAAGCGCCGAACACAACTCCTCGACTCTCTTGAAGTCAGCGGACATCTGCCGTTTTTCCGCCCGAACTCGAGCGACGAATTGACGCAGCTGCTCGGAATCCGCGCCGAGGTACACCTGCTGATATTTGCCGGCAACGTCTCGATAAACGTAATAGTGGTAAGTGCGACCCTTCACGACGCGCGTTGTGAACGTGCCGGAGAGGCTGGCCGCCGAGCGCGAGGCCTCCAGCGCCATCGTTTGCTCCAGTAACTCGGCATAGAGAGTCTGGCTGGTCAACGAGTTTCGTGCGACTGGTTCCATGGCAGGCTTAACCGGTTGTATAGCAGTTAATATATATTGTTATACAACTTCATCAACCCCTCGATGGCCGGGGTCGCTGGCGCCGGCCAATTGTATAACCGCTAAAACAGGTCGCTATACAATTGGTCAATGCCCCCATCCCCGCGGTCAAACAATCCGGGTCAGTCTATGCGGAAATCGCTCTTGGCTGTTAGACGCCCGCAGCGGGCACTCTAGAGCCCGGACGCATGATAAATTCATCCTCTTTCACCGGTCTCCCTGGGCGGCAACAATGAAATACAAGGACTACTACAAAATCATGGGCGTTGAGCGAAACGCCAGCGCCGAGGATATTAAAAAGGCCTACCGCAAGCTTGCACGCAAGTATCATCCGGACGTTTCCAAGGAAGCCGGCGCCGAGGAAAAATTCAAGGACGTCGCCGAGGCCTACCAAACGCTCAAGGATCCGGAAAAGCGCGCCGCCTACGACCAGCTGGGAAGCTATCGGCCGGGAGAAGAAATCCGCCCGCCGCCGGACTGGCAGAAGCAGTACGGCGATGGCGTCTCCGGATTTTCGTTCGACGATCTCGATCTGTCGGATTTGTTCGCCGGCCTGCAAGGCGGTTTTCACCGCGCCGGGCGCGAGCGCGGCAAAGTGCCGATTCCGGGT
>JBGPGJ010000026.1:0-11479 GCA_041483795.1 Sulfurifustaceae bacterium | reverse complement strand
GAGGACTGGCCGCCGGCGCAGTTGAAGGAAAAGCTGAGCGAAGCCGGATCGGGCTCGCCCCAATGAACGCGCTAACGCGCGAATGAATCGTGAAAAATTGAAAATGAAGAATAGAATTTTGCATTTTACATTCTTTATTTTCCATTGAGGTATTTATGCGTCACCATCACAGCGGTCGAAAACTCAACCGCACCAGCGCGCATCGCCAAGCGTTGTTCCGCAACCTGGCGGTCTCGCTCCTGCGTCATGAACAGGTAGTGACCACGTTGCCGAAGGCAAAAGAATTACGGCGCGTGGCCGAGCCGCTCATTACCCTGGGCAAGAGTCCCACGCTCGCCAACCGGCGTCTGGCGTTTGCGCATCTGCGCGATCGCGCGATCGTGGGCAAGCTTTTCGATGAACTCGGTCCGCGCTTCAAGAGCCGTGCCGGCGGCTATATGCGCATTCTCAAGATGGGTTTCCGCCCCGGAGATGCGGCGCCGCGTGCGCTAGTGCAGCTCGTAGAGCGCAAAGTTCAGGTCGGTGCCGAAGGCGCGGCCAAAACGGAGAGCAAGGCGGCGAAATGAGCGGCGGCATCGAGTAGTCGAACAGGAACGCCGGCGTAAGAGCCGGCGTTTTTTTGCGTACCTGCCTTCCCTGGCGCAACGTAAAAGATTTCGATGCACCCCAACCTGGACTCCTCGCTGCGCTTCGCGCTTCGCATTCCTGGCTTTGCGCGAAGTCCGGCCCAACCTTCCGTGGTTGGGCGTTCGCGGCATGCACCGCTCACCCCTGCTGCACTCGAAGTTCAGCCCATTGCCAGCCCAGGGCAGGCAAGTTCGGCTCGTCCGTTCGGCGGTGCCGATATCCCTTGGACATCGGCGACCACCTCGCCTCACCCATGGCCGGGCGTTCGCTGCTGTCGCAGCTCACCCATGTCCAGGCGCTCGTCGGCGCAACGGCGCGTTAAGTGCCGTTGCGACCACCCCGGCTCGCCCTAGCGTTTTGTTTCCGGCTCGGGTTCGGTCAATCGTTGGGAAAGTTGTTACTATTCTCCAACATGATTGCCCTTTTTACCGATTTCGGGCTCACCGATCCCTACGTTGGCCAACTGCATGCGATGTTGGTGCACGAAGCGCCTGGGGTTCCGGTCGTTGATCTGTTCCACGGCGTGCCGAACTTCGATGTCCGCGCCGGCGCGTATCTTTTGCCGTCCTTTACCCGGAACTTTCCGTCGGGGACGGTCTTTCTGTGCGTAGTGGATCCCGGCGTGGGAAGCGAGCGCACACCGGTCATGGTACGGGTGGATGGGTGCTGGTACGTCGGGCCGGACAACGGTCTATTCTCGGTTCTGGCCAGCCGATCCCAACATGTTGAATGTTACGCTATTCTGTGGCGGCCGCCGTTTTTGTCGGAGAGTTTTCACGGACGCGACCTGTTTGCACCGGTGGCGGGGCGGTTGGCGCGCGGCGAACTGCCAGAATGCGAGCCGGCACCGCTCGAACTGCCAAAATGGCCGGCGGATTTGCCGCAAGTGCTCTATATTGATCATTACGGCAACGGGGTCACCGGTCTGCGGGGGGAGGCATTGACGAAGGATCGTCGTCTGCGCATCGGACGGCACACGTTGCGCCACGCACGCGTATTCAGCGAGGCAGCGCGTGGGCGCGCATTCTGGTACGTGAATGCCAACGGCCTCGTCGAGATCGCCGTGCGCGAGGGCAGCGCCGCCCGCCGTCTGGGGTTGCGTTTCGGAACGCGCGTGCGGTTCTCGAAATGAAACGAAAAGGAGTCGGCAGCTTGTTTACCCGATACTAACAATGAAGAACTGGGGCATACAAACGCGCGTACTGTTCTTGGCGCTGGTGCCGTTGACGTTCATCGTGCTGTTTATCTCGGTGCACTTCGTGCTCACGCAATTGCACGATCTCGATCGGATGTTGCAGGACCGGGGGCAGGCGATTGCGCGCGGGCTTGCCCCGGCGTGCGAATACGGTGTGGTGTCGGGCAATCGCGCCATTCTTTCCAATCTTGCGCAGGCCTTGCTCGCCGAGCCGGATGTGGTGTCGGTTACCATCACCGATCTGCGCGGCGGGGTGTTGGCACGCGCGGCGCAAACACAGACACCGTCGCCGGGGTCGGATTCCAAAGCAGAGGCCGAACCGTATCTATTTCGGGCGCCGATCTACCAAAGCGAAGTCGTGTTCGACGATTTACAGAGCCGCGACGAGGTTCGTCGCCCGACCACCGTGCGGCTACAGCGACAGGTCGGCTGGGTGGCGGTGGAACTATCTCCCGCGGCGACCCAGTCGCAGCAAATCCACGTACTCGTCGAAAGTCTGGCGATCATCGTATTCGGTCTTGGTGCGACCGCGATCTTCGCCCAGCGCATGGCCCGTGGGGTGATCCGACCCATCCGTGCGCTTACCGCCACGGTCGAGCGCATCCGCGACGGGTATCTCGACAGCCGTGTGCCGCAGCACTCCGGCGGCGAGCTGGGGCGGCTCGAGGTCGGTATTAACGCCATGGCCGAAGCGTTGACGGCGGCGCGCGCGCAGGAACAGCGTCGTACCGAGGACGCACTGTATCTCGAGAAGGTACGGGCGCAGGTGACGCTCGAGTCTATTGGCGATGGCGTGATCACGACCGACGCCGAGGCGCGCGTCGTCTATATGAACCCCGTGGCCACACAATTCACCGGGTGGACTCGTGACTCCGCCCGCGGACACGCGCTCCACGAGGTTTTTCATCTGTGGGACCAGAGCGCGGATGGTCCCGAGGAATATCCGATCGGCGACTGTCTGCGCGAAGGTCGCAGCCTGCGGCACGACGGCCATCATCTGCTCGTCAGCCGCGCGGGTGCGCGCATCGAGATCCAGGATTCCGCCGCGCCAATCCGCGATCGCGACGGTTCGATCATCGGCGCCGTGGTGGTGTTTCACGACGTCTCGCAGTTGCAGAGCATGGCGCGGCGCATGGCGTTTCTGGCCTCGCACGATCCGTTAACGGGCCTGCTCAACCGCCGCGAGTTCGAGGAGCGGCTGAAGGTGGTGCTCGAGAGCGCGCGTTCGGAGGGTCTTGGGCACGCGTTGCTCTATCTCGATCTCGATCAGTTCAAGATCGTCAACGACACCTGCGGCCACATTGCCGGCGACGAGTTGCTAAAGCAGTTGGCGCATCATCTGGCGCGCGAGATCCGCGCCTTGGACGTGCTGGCGCGGCTCGGGGGCGATGAGTTCGGGATCATCCTCGAGAACTGTTCGGTCGAGAAGGCGCGCCGGATCGCCGATGGCTTGCGGCAGTTCGTGAAGGATTTTCGCTTCGTGTGGCAACACCGCAGCTTCGAGATCGGCGTGTCCATCGGGCTGGTGCCGATCACGGCCGATGCCGGCAACCTGACGGATGTGCTCGCGGCGGCCGACTCCGCGTGTTACGTCGCCAAGGACAAGGGCCGCAACCGTATCCACGTCTACCAATCCGACGATTCCGCGCTGGCGCAGCGTCAGGGCGAGATGCAATGGGTGCAGCGCCTGCGTCATGGGCTCGAGACCAACAACTTCGACCTCTACTGCCAGTCCATTGTGCCGCTCGCGGCGAGCGCCAAGAATCACGGACGGTTTTACGAGGTGCTGTTGCGCATGCACGAAAAGGAGCTGGTGTTGCCGGCGGCCTTCATCCCGGCGGCCGAGCGCTATCATTTAATGCCCGCGATTGACCGCTGGGTCATTGAAAACGTCTTCACCTTGTTGCAGCGCTACGTTGCGCAGGGGCGCGGTAGCGATGCCCCGGTGGATCGTATCGCGATTAATCTTTCGGGCCAGTCGCTCGGCGACGAGCACTTCCTGGAGTTTGTCATCGAGTGTTTTGTGCGCCATCATATTTCTCCTACGACCATCTGCTTCGAAATCACCGAAACCGCGGCGATCGCCAATCTCACTCTCGCCCGCGACTTCATCGCGCGCCTTAAAAAAATGGGTTGCCGCTTTGCGCTCGATGACTTCGGCAGTGGACTCTCGTCTTTCGGCTATCTCAAGACTCTGCCGGTGGATTACCTCAAGATCGCCGGGGATTTCGTGCGCGATGTGGTCGAGGACCCGGTAGACCACGCCATGGTCGAGGCGATCAACCAAATCGGTCACGTGATGGATCTCACCACGATCGCGGAGTCGGTGGAGACCCGCGAGATTCTGGAAAAGCTGCGCCTGAGCGGCGTGGACTACGGTCAGGGCCTTGGCATCGATCCGCCGCGGCCACTGCATGAGGTGCTGAAACTCCCTGAAAAGGAATGGCGTAACCTGCGTGCGCGGGCGAACGTGGTGTTGTAGACGTCCGCCCCGGCGGGACGTCGCATTTGAGGAGGTATCCGTCTTGACAATGTCGGGAGATCGTCTACCGCGATAGGTACCTTGCGTGTCGCGAAGTCGGCCCTGTAGGATGAAATTCGATGTTTTCTTCAATGTAAATCAAGGAGGACAACCATGGCTATTCCCGCTTCAAATCTGTTCAACCTGCCGCAGTACCCTCAACTGCTTACCCACTACGATCCCGAAAAGAAAGTTGTCTGGCACTACGTTCATCCGGGCCCACGCCCCTGTTTTACGACCGAAGTGCTGAGGGAGATGTACGATGTCCAGAGTCAAGTACTTCAGTATCGTGAGCAGTCACCCGAGGCCGCTGACCACATACGCTATCTTGTGCTTGCTTCGGCGATCCCGTCCGTTTTTAGCCTTGGCGGCGATCTCGATCTGTTCGCGCGTTTGATTGTCAACCGCGATCGCGACGGTCTGCGGGCATATGCCCATCTCTGCGTTGACTGCGTCTACGGGTACGCCTCGCACCTCGGTCAGCCAGGGGTCACCACCATCTCGCTGGTGCAGGGCAAGGCCCTTGGGGGCGGGTTTGAAGCGGCCCTCTCGTGCAATGTCTTGATTGCCGAGCGCGGCGCGCAGTTCGGGTTTCCGGAGATTCTTTTCAACCTGTTTCCTGGAATGGGCGCTTACAGTTTCCTTATTCGGCGTATAGATCCCATCCGTGTAGAGCGCTTCCTGCGACAAGGGGATCAGTATAGTGCTGAGACGCTCTACGAGATGGGCGTTGTTGATGTGCTTGCCGAGGACGGCGAGGGAACGCACGCCGTGTATGACTTTATTCGTCGCCACGAGCGTGCCTGCAATGGGATGGAAGCCATCCAACGCCTGCACGAATGGAACCGCCCGCTCACGCGCGAGGAGTTGATTCGCATCGCCGATATGTGGGTGGACAACGCGCTGCAAGTCACGCCGCGCGATCTGCGTACGATGGCAAGATTGACGGCGGCCCAGGGGCGTCTTCCGATGTCGGGTCCCGCACCTCTCACCGAGCCGTTGCCCAGCCGCGTAGTGCCCTTCCCGTCGAATATACGAGAGTTGGCGGAAGCGGAAGAACTGCCGGGCGCGGAGGCGATTGCGTAGCCCACACGCTAGCGGGCTGCCGAAAAACTCTCTTTTCGGAAACGTGCTAGGAGAGATCCGAGCCGTGGGCGGGTCCAGGCCCGCCCACGGCGGTGAACTCGCGCAGCGCCTTGGTCGTTTCCACCAGCTCCTCTTCGAGGCGGCGCAGCATGTGCTCGCCTTCGCGCCGAAAATCGAGCAGACTGCAAGCACCGAGCTCGTGGCACACTTGCACCAGTCGCAGCGCGCCGACGTTCGCCCCGTTGCCTTTTAGCGCGTGGAGCAGATCGCCGAAGCCGGCATGGTTCTTTTTCGCCACGGCCGCCGAGAGTTCATCGAGCAGTCGCCGGCTCTCGCGTTCGAATTCGTCGAGGATCTGAGTCACACCGGTCGGGTCGTTGTAGAGCCGATCCAGTTCGGTGATGATTTCTGTATCGAGGATCGGAACTGGTTGCGCCTCCAACGTGCGCGGTCGGTTTTGAGTGAGATCGTAGACCTCCGTCTCATTGAGGAGTCTCTCGATCGTGCCCAGGATTTCGGCGGCGGTCGCGGGTTTGGCCAGATAGGCGTCCGCGCCCGCGTCTGCCGACTCGATCTTGGCATCCACGGTGACATTGGCGGTCAGCATCACGATCGGAATCCGCGGTCCCGCACGCAGCAGTCGGTATTGTTTGATTACCGCGGTGCCGTCGAGGCCGGGCATGTGCATATCCACTATCGCGGCCTTATAGCGGCCGTTCAGCATCATCTCGAGCGCCCGTTCGCCGTCCTCGGCCGTGTCCACCTCGTAATTCGCGGTCTCGAGGATCTTTCGGAGGATCATCAGATTGGTTCGATTATCGTCCGCCACCAGCAGTCGGGCGCGCCGCCGCGTGGCTTGTCCCCAAGCCCAGGGTTCGACCCGGACCACTCCGCGTCCAATATCGGTGTGGTGCAGACCGCTGGCGTGGAGGGCGTTGAAGAGCGTCTCGCGGGGCAGGTCATAGGGCAGCAAACCCGCGTAACCCCACTTGCGAAGCTGCGCTTCTCCGAGGGATATGTCGCAGACGAGGAAAGCGGTGGTGGATGCGAGCCACGCTTTTTCAAGAAAATCATCTCGACGGTGCGTTCCGTTGCTGACAAACACCGCACCGCTGTCCACCAGCACGGCATGGATTGGATTGCCCAAACGGATGCTGCGTCCTAGAAGCCCCGTCGCTTCCGTCACCGACGAGACTACGTTGAGTGAAACGTTCCATTCTTGCATCCTCGCGGCGACACGTTCGCGCAAAACGGGCCTCTCCGAGATCAGCAATACCCGCATGCCGGCAAGCTGCGCGCGGTCATCGCTCTGTTGTGCTTGGCGAGCGAAACTGATCTCGGCGGAAAAAGTCGAACCCACGCCTTTCTCGCTGTTAACGTCGAGCCGCCCGCCCATGAGATCCACCAATTCCTTAGCAATCGTGGTGCCGAGTCCAGTACCACCATAGCGTCGGGTGGTACTGGTGTCTTCCTGGGAGAATGCCTCGAAGATTCGTCCCAGCGCTTCGGGTTCCATGCCGATACCCGTATCGTGTACCGCAAAGCGGATCAGGGCGGACTGTTCATCCTCTCGAACAAGATTGGCGTCGAGGGAAACGTATCCTTTGTCGGTGAACTTGATGGCGTTGAAGAGAAGGTTGAGCAGGACCTCTTGTATATGATGAGGATCGCCGACGAGCCGATACGGAATGACCGGCTCGATGCGCAGCATCAGTCGCAGGTTCTTTTCGAGCGCGATACCCCGGACCAGGCGGATGGTGCGGTTCAAAAGCTCGTGCAGATCGAATTCGGTCTGCTCGATCACGAGTTTTCCAGCTTCGATCTTCGCGAAATCGAGCACGTTGTCAATCTGGCGTAGCGACACCTTGATCGAGTCCCGGATGACGTCCAGCAGGGCGTGATCTTCTCGCGCGAACCGTTTGTTGGCGGCCAGAAGATCGGTGGCGCCGAGGATTCCATTGAGCGGTGTGCGCAGCTCGTGGCTCATGCGTGCGAGGAAGCGGCTTTTCGCGGCGTTCGCCTCTTCGGCCCGTTTCATGGCCGTACCCAGCTGGTGTATGAGGTGTGCCGAATAGAGCGGAAGGAGAATGAGTGCGACGGTGACAGCGACGGAGACAGTCACAAGTTGTTCCCATACAGGCGAGAAGATAACGACGCCGGAGAATCCGACGAGGCTCAGGGCAGCGCTCACTAACATTGGACGCAGTCCGAAACGGAACCCGTTGCCGAGCGTTACCCATAGGTAGAGAACGAACAGCGGAATACCCGCTTCGCCGGTGGAGACCATGAGGTAGCTAATGGTAGTAATGTCACCGACATTTATCGCTGTGCGTCGCACCGTTGATGTAGCTATGTCGCGGAACGCGAGCACCATGACTACTACCGACAGTCCGAAGTAGCTTATTACGTAAACGAGCCACGCCGGTGGTCCGGCGTCGAAATTGATGGGGTAATGACTTGCGGTCAAGTACGCGAGCAGGCATGCCACGATTACTACGCGAACCACTGTTTGTCCCTGTTCGCGCCCGAGTTCACCTTGACGCTTGAGCTTGATACGCTGTAACAACGCTCGAACGCGCTCGCGCAAGGACGGCTGGACGGTTTGCATTGCGTGATCGGCGCCAGAACCACCCGTGCTGCCGAATGTGCCCTCAGTCCTGTTTTGAACCATAGCACGCCGGCGCACGAGATGGACCGAATAAAGCGGGAGGACAATGAGCGAAATAGCGACGGCGATGGAAACGGCCACCAACTCCTGCCATAACGGTGTCAGCGCCACGACGACGGAAAATCCGACCAGGCTCAGGGCAGCGCTCATGACCATGGCCGGGACTCCGAAGCGGAATCCGTTACCCAGAGTCACCCAGAGGTAGAGCACGAACAAGGGAACCCCTGCTTTCTCCGTCGAGACCATTAGGTAGCTAACGGCAACGACGTCGGCGACGTTCATGGCTACGCGGCGCACCGTGGACGAGGATGTGTCGCGGAGCGCAAGTAACATCACAGCGACCGACAGCACGATAAAGCTGAAAAGAAAAACGAGCCAATCCACTGAATCGACGTCGACGCTCGACGTGTGGCGGCTCGTGATCAGATATGCAAGCACGCATAGCGAAATCGTTACGCGGACGACCGTCTGTCCTTGCTCACGCCCAAGCTCGTCCTGGCGCCTGAGTCGCAGGCGCTGCATGAACGCCCGAATGCGCGGGTGTTGTAGAAGTCGGTCCAGAACCTTATCCATGGTTGTTGTGTTCGGCCTGAGTCGTCAGCGATCGGTCTATTTTTTCGACTTGCCGAGAAGTCGGTTCACGGTTTGGGCAAGGCCCGGGGTTTGGTTGGCGGCGGCGCGCTCGCGCTGTATGCGCTCGTACACTTCTTCGCGGTGAACCGGAATCTCCACGGGCGCCTCTATCCCGATTTGCACCTGGTTGCCGCGGATGGATAAAACCGTGAGCTTGATGTTGTCCCCGATTTGGAGCGACTCTCCGATGCGCCGGGTCAGTATTAACATGATTCCCTCCTAAATTTAGTTGTTCCGGAATTCGCCCCCACCGCTAGGCGGATGCGCCCACCGATCCTCGTCTGCCCTGTAGTGGTTGCGCGCAACCGGGCAATATCGGCAAGTTTAGCCACCTCGACGTGCGTCAGTCTACTTACCAAAGTATAGACAGGTATGCCCTGTGCAAGCCGTCCGACGGCGCATGGTTGCTGATTTTGCCGCGGAATTTCCGCTAATCACTACCCCTCGGACGGGGCGTCTTAGCGCTTGTGTGCCTCGACCTGGATCAGCAGTTTCACGTCGCCGCCGATCATCGTCGGATAAGCGGAGATGCCGAAGTCGGAGCGTTTAATACTTGTTTCCGCGTTGACCCCGCAGACCTCGCGGCCGATAACCGGAAGCTTGCCACAACGGAAAGAGGTGACGGTTAGCGTGACCGGGCGCGTCACCCCGCGTAGGGTCAGTTCGCCGTCCACCGCGGTCAAGGTGTCGCCTTCGAAGCGCAGTTTTTTGGACGTGAATATGATATTGGGATAGGTTTCCGTGTCGAAGAAATCCGACTTGCGCAAGCGCGTTTCCAGTTGGGGATCTCCTGTATCTATGGAATCGGCGTCAATCGTGAGCTGGATCGAACCGCTGCGCGCCGCGCGGTTGAGTATGACCCAGCCGCTGGTCTTGTTGAAGCGGCCACGATGCGTCGAAAAACCCAAGTGGCTGATCTCGAAACTCGGAAACGTGTGCCCTGGATCTATCGCGTAAACCTCATCGCCCGGCGCGGTCGCCGGTAGGGGCGCCTCCGGCGTGGATACGCAGGAGCCAAGGAGCAGTGCGATGGACAACACAGTAAGGCGTGCGTTCATGATGGTCTCCGGGATGTTTGCGATGGCAGGATCACGGCGGTGTCGAATTCAAGTGGAAGCGAATTTGCACTTCATCGGCGACGACTGATGTGTCGCGCCACTCATCCTCGCCGACGTTGAACGCAGTGCGTCGAATCGGCAGTGCGCCGTCGAACACCCGTATCCGTCCTTCCGTCCTGAACGTCACCGGCACGGTGACATCGAGGGTCTTGCCCTTGATGGTCAACTTGCCGCGGATTTCGAGCCGATCCGGCGCGATCGGTTTGATCACGCTAGAGATGAAGGTTGCTCTTGGATAGGTTCGAGTATCGAGCCAGGTTTTGGTGCTCATCTCGTAATTAAAATCCTTGTCTCCCAGGTCGAGGCTCGCGACGTCAATTTCGACCGTGGCCTTGCCCGCCGTCGGATTGGTCGGATCGAATTGGATCTGGGCGGAGAACTTCTTGAATTGGCCGTCGATCGGCACGTTCATCTGTTTCGCGACGAATGAGATCGTACCCGGGTTGGCGCTCGGCGCTTGCGCCCAGGTCGCGATAGCGGCGAGTGCGATCGGCACTCCAGCCCATCGAATAATTTTCATCACTCAGTTCTCCGGGAGCGGGACGGCAGCATCCGCGTTAGCAACCCATCGCGCCGGACGAACTGGTGCCCGAGCGCCGCGGTGCTATGCATAATGACCAGCGCGGCCATGGCGAAGTTCAATCCAATGTGGGTATATTTCAAGAACTCCTTGTGCGCCGGGTTCGGCGTAATGAGCGGCGGTAGCTCGACGAATCCGAGATAAACCACCGGCACGCCTGCGGCGTAGGTATAGAGATATCCGGCGAGCGGTATCAGGATCATCAACAGATACAACGTGCCGTGGCTGACCTCAGCCGCGATCCGCTGCCAGTGTGGCATCGGCGACAGCGGCGGTGGGCGATGCGTCAACCGCCAGAATACGCGTACACAAACGAAAAAGAAAATCGTCACGCCCAGCCACTTGTGCCAGGAGTAATAGCGCAGCTTGGTCGGCGTCAGGCCCGGAATGTCGGTCATGATCCAGCCGAGGCTGAATCCAGCGAAGATCAGCAACGCCACCAGCCAGTGCAGGCCGATGGCGGTGAGGGTATAACGTTCATTAATCGCTGGCGCGTTCATGGGCGGTCGTTCCGACCGATATTCTTATGGATTATCGGTCGTAACGCTACCTACGATTGACGGCGCGTTGCGGATTCAGATTGTTCGCGCTTCGCGCGGTTGTGTCCGCTTCGCGGACGGTTGAACGGCTACTTGCGGGTGGCTCTGCCCCAGTGCTGCACAGGGAAGTGCGAATGTCGCGGGCGCAGGATGCGCAGGAGTGACCACCCTGGGTCCATTTCTTTGTTCGCGCAAAGAAATGGACGAAAGAAACGCGCCCCCCGGTCGCTGCGCCGCACATACAACGTGCGGTGCCCTGCGCTTCTCGCCAGCACCGGGCGCGAGACCAACTCGCCGGAAAAAGTTTCAATCCTCGCCCGCTCGTGAGAGCGGGCGCAACGGGCGAAGGACGTTGACCCCGCGATCATCGCCGAGTTTCAATCCTCGCCCGCTCGTGAGAGCGGGCGCAACGTGTTACAGCCGCCGGTGCGGTGCGATACAGGGTGTTTCAATCCTCGCCCGCTCGTGAGAGCGGGCGCAACGCCGTCAGCACCGCGGCGCCGGCCAGGACT
>JBGPGJ010000025.1:0-11540 GCA_041483795.1 Sulfurifustaceae bacterium | reverse complement strand
TCCAAAAGAGCGCGGCGTTTGTCTATGTTTCACACGACGGCCGCAGCATCCATCTGCCGTCGTTCTCGAGCGTGCTCACCGTTTACATCCAAGGCGAAAAACCGGCGCAGCTGCTCAAACGCGCCGCCGAGGCACTCGACCACGCCCGGCTGCGCGGACAAAATCAGATCGTCGTCAGCCTGCCGAGCGCCTGATACTCCTTCGGCCATCCTTACCGGTCCGCGCCAATATTTCAGCTGACCAGTCTTGGCGTGACCGGTATCATTTGACGTCTTTAAAATCCCGGTTTGGGTCACGTATGTTGAGTCTCTGGAACGATGAGGAAGCCGCGCATTACGCCGGCAATCTCGGGTTGCGCGTATACACCTCGCGTCTGCTCGGGCGCGATAAGACGCTTGTATTGCATGGCGGCGGCAACACTTCCGTCAAGATCGCGGAACGCGACATCGTCGGCAAGGACGAGACTATTTTGTACGTCAAAGGCAGCGGCTGGGACCTCGAGCACATCGAAGCGGCCGGGTTCGCGCCGGTGCGGATGGACCATCTGCTGGAGTTGGCAAGGCTGCCCGCGCTTAGCGATACACAGATGGTCAACGAGTTGCGTACCCAGCTTACGCGCGCCGATGCACCGACGCCGTCGGTCGAGGCGATCCTGCATGCGATTCTGCCATACAAGTACGTGGATCATACCCATGCAGACGCGGTCATCACGCTTACCAACACCCCTGACGGCGAGCGGCGCATCCGTGAGGTGTATGGCGATTTGGTAGTGGTGATTCCCTACGTCATGCCCGGCTTCGATCTCGCCCGGTTGTGCGCCGAGCATTTCGCGCGCGCGGCGACGCCGCACAGCGTCGGCATGGTGCTCATGAACCACGGTATCTTCTCGTTCGGAAATTCCGCGAAAGAATCCTACGAACGCATGATCGAGCTGGTTACGCGCGCCGAAGATGCGCTCAAGCGCGACGGCGCGTGGGAAATCCAAACCGCGGTGCGCGTTTCCGAGGCAAAGCCGTTACATAGGCAGCTCGCCGAACTTCGACGTGACATTTCAGCGGCGGCGGGATTTCCGGTCGTTCTTGCGGTCCATGCCGATCCCGCGAGCCTGTCCTTTGCGCAACGCGGCGATATCGCGGTCATCTCCCAACAAGGGCCGGCGACGCCGGATCACGTCATTCGCACCAAGCGTACTCCCATGATCGGCCGCGACGTCAACGCATATGTCGCGCAGTATCAGGCTTATTTCGCCGCGTATGCGCCGACGGGACGTGAATCCAAAACCATGCTCGATCCGGCGCCGCGGGTGATTCTCGACCAGGAGCTCGGCCTATGCACGGTCGGGCGTGGGGCCACGGATGCACAAATTGTGTTCGACATCTATTCGCATACGATGGAAATTATTCAGCGCGCGACGCAATTGGGCGGTTGGCGGGCGCTGCCGGCGAAAGATATTTTCGATGTCGAGTACTGGGACCTGGAGCAGGTCAAACTCAAGCAGGCGGGTAAGCCGCCCGCGTTTGCAGGCGAGGTGATGCTGGTGACGGGCGCGGCGTCCGGTATCGGCGCGGCGTGCGTGCAGAGTTTTCTCACCCGCGGCGCGGCGGTGATCGGGCTCGATATCAATCCCGCTGTCGAATCGTCGGTCACGCGGGTGGATTATCTCGGCCTCGCGTGCGACGTGACGGACGAGGCGCAACTGGTTGCGGCGCTGGAAAAAGGGATGCGCGCGTTCGGCGGCCTCGATATGCTGGTCCTCAATGCGGGTGTGTTTCCCGCCGGCACCCGCATCGAAGCCCTGGCGGACGCTGAATGGCGGCGCGTCATGCGCATCAATCTCGATTCCAATTTAACGTTATTGCGCGAGGCGCACCCGTTACTGAAGCTCGCGCCGCGCGGCGGGCGTGTGGTGGTGATCGGTTCGAAGAACGTACCTGCCCCGGGTCCCGGCGCGGCGGCATATTCCGCCTCCAAGGCGGCGCTCAATCAGTTGGCGCGCGTGACTGCGCTCGAGTGGGGCACGGACGGTATCCGCATCAATACTATCCACCCCAACGCCGTATTCGATACCGGTATCTGGACCGAGGACGTGCTCGCCGCTCGTGCTAAATACTACGGTCTCAGCGTTGAGGCGTATAAAAAGAAAAACGTGCTGGGCGTAGAAGTCACGAGCCGCGATGTCGCCGAACTCGCCGCGGAGATGTGTGGCTCGCTGTTCGCGAAAACCACCGGCGCCCAAGTGCCCGTGGACGGCGGCAATGAAAGAGTTATATAAGATTGATCTAACCGCGCTGTTCCCCTGATCTTAAGTCGAAACAAGAGCCGCCTTTACTCGTTGCGGTGTCAAAGGTAAGTCGCGCAGACGCTTGCCGGTGGCGTTGTAGAGCGCGTTGGCGATCGCGGCGGCCGTCGGTGCCTGCGATCCTTCGCCGGCCCCCAAAGAACGCTCGTTCGGGCGATCAATCAATACCACTTCCACTTCCGGGACTTCCGCGAAGGTCAGGATCGGATATTCCGCCCAGGAACGCGAGGTCACGCGCTGGCGATCGAACTTGACCTCTTCCTTCAGCGTCCAACTGGCCGATTGAATGACGCCGCCTTCGATTTGAAGTGTCAAGCCGTCCGGATTGATGATCATGCCGGCGTCGGCCGCGGCGACCACCTTGGCTACACGCACGTTTCCCGTCTTGGGATCAACCACAACGTCGGCAACCACCGCGACGTAAACCGCGAGATTTTTATATTTGGCGAAAGCAATACCGCGTCCACGCCCGCCACCGCCCTTGTGATCTGCCTGCCAGCCAGCCTTGTCCGCGGCGGCCTCGATCACCGCGCGCGCCCGCGGGTCCTTTAAATGACGCAAGCGAAATTCCACCGGGTCCGCATGGGCCGCCACCGCCAGCTCGTCCATGAAAGACTCGATTGCAAACACGTTCGCATAAGCGCCGAGCGAGCGCAGCGCGGAGACGCGCAGCGGCATCTCCGTAACCAAATGATTGACCACGCGTTGAGTGGGAAAATCATAGAGTGGAACCGCGTTGCGATCGCTGCCACCCGAGGGTTGCGCGATGTTATCGGGCGGCGCGGCTATCATCGGCTCGGCGAGATACCAGCTAGCCAATAAATTAACCCCGGCCTTCCCCCCTGGCCGGGTGCTGTGCGTATGACTCCACAGCTCATGCGACCAATCAACGATATCGCCTTTGGCATTCAAACCCGCGCGCACATTAATTGCCATGGCGGAACCGTAGGGTTCCCACGCGAATTCATCGTCGCGCATCCATTGCAGCTTCACCGGCCGTCCGGACGTGGCGCGCGCGATCAACGCGACGTCGAGCGCGACGTCGTCGGCGCCATTGTGGCCGTAGCAACCGGAGCCTTCGACGTGGATCGCCGTAATCCGGTCCTCGCTCAGCTTAAGCGCCTTGGCAAGATCTTTACGCAGCGGGAATACGCCCTGGCTGTGCGTCCAGACCGTCAGTTTTCCATCCTGCATTTGCGCGACCGCGCACGAAGGACCGATGGAGGCATGCGCCTGGAACGGCCGGGTATAAGTTGCCGTGAGAGTCTTGGTCGCGTTTTCCTTGACCGCGGCGGTCTTCTCGTTCACCACCGTGGTTTCGGCGGCCATGTTTTTCAGCTGGTCGTACAAGGGTTTACCGGCGGGGGGGAGATTGGAAGTCTCTTTCCATACCACGCTCTTGCGCGCCGCCTCCCGGGCTTTAATCGCCTGCTCTTCGCGCTCCGCGGCAATGCCGAGAAAATTTCCGTCACGCACGATCGCGATGACGCCGGGCAACTTGCGCACGGCCGCCTCGTCAAACGAAACCAGCTCGGCCTTGTAGCTGGGCGGTCGCACGACGCGCCCAAACACCATGCCCGGCAAGCGCATGTCCTGGACGTAACTCGCGCCACCGGTCACCTTCGCCGGAATGTCGCGCCGCTGGATACTCTTGCCGATGTACTTATGCTCGCTCGCGGGTTTCGGCTTGACTTGAGCGGTCGCTTCGCGATGCAACATACCCTCGCGCGTCAGTTCCCAATAGGTGACTTTCGCGGGATTGCCTTTCACGCTTACGGTACCGTCGTCCACGCTCAGTTGATCCGCGGCTACCCCAAGTTGTGCCGCGGCCGACTGCAATAAAATGGCGCGCGCTTCGGCCGCGGCAAAACGCAACGCCGTGCCGCTATTTTCGATTGATTGGCTGCCCGAGGTGACGCCTTCGTTCGGCGTGCGCGCCGTGTCGCCGGAAATCATCTCGACTCGGTTTAGAGAGACATCGAGCTCGTCCGCCGCGATTTGAGCCAAGGCAGTGACGATCCCCTGACCGAGTTCAACCTTACCGGTGAATATCGTAACCGTGCCGTTGGTATTAATTCGAATCCAGCCGTCCAGGGCGCGGTTGGTATTGAGGCTGCCGGGCAAGCGCGGCGGCTCTTGCGCGCGCGCGACCGGCAGAATCCGGCTAAGACTAAACCCGACAATGACCGCGCCGGTGCCTTTAAAGAATTGACGGCGTGAAAGTTTAAAATCGGTTGTCGTTTTCATGACGTTGCCTCCTTGGCCGCACGCTCAATCGCCCGCACGATGCGATTGTGGGTGCCGCAGCGGCAGAGGTTCCCGGTCAATGCCTGCTGGATTTGCACCCGCGTCGGCTTGGGATTGCGATCGAGCAACGCCTTCGCCGTCATGATCATGCCATTGATGCAATACCCGCACTGCGCCGCCTGCTCTTCGATAAAGGCCTTTTGCAGCGGATGCGGTCTGGCGATCGTGCCCAAGCCTTCGATCGTGGTGATGTTCTTATTGACGACGGCGGATACCGCCGTGACGCAGGAGCGCAGCGCGACGCCATCGGCCAGCACCGTGCAGGCGCCGCATTGCGCCAGGCCGCAACCGAACTTGGCCCCGTTGAGTTCTAAATCATTGCGTAGAACGTAAAGCAGCGGGGTGTCGGCTTCGACCGTGATTGCGCGCGTCACACCATTTACCTTAAGGGACAGACTTGGCGGCATGTGTTTTCTCCTTTACACAAAGGCGCGGAATCAAGCGGCGAGTAGTGTGCCACAAAAAATAACCCTGCAAGCGAAAATCTAAATCGGGCTGAAAAAATTCGGCTAGCGGCGGCGGAACGCGCGGCTTTTTGTTCACCCCAGCCCGCGCTTGGGACGCCGGGCGGAAGCGACGGGAAGCACCAGCGATTCACCTATCGTGGATGTCCTGGACCATCGCTTGGCGCTCGTTCGCGACTTGAAATTACTGTTTCTACCGATCCGTTAATCATGGTGAGAGTTCTGTCGGCAATTGATGCAGGTCAAAGTGGTAATTTCTAGATGGCGTAAATTTCGGCTAACGACGGGAATCACATGACGCGAGGAAATCGGCCCACAAAACCATCTCACTGGTCGCCGCTATCGCGGCGGTTACCCTCTCGCTCCAGGAAAGGGACAGGTGAGGTGGAGTTCATTTTGTTAGGCGCTCTAATCAGACATGTAGCCGCAGCGAGTTTCATAGTGGTACTAGCCGCCGCCGCTGGGATGCCGCAGGCGCTGGCCGAAGGGGACTCCAAGGCGAAGTCGGATGGCGTCGCGGTGTCCGTGACGCGCGAGATGACTGGCGCTGGCGCCGTTTCGAGCGGCGTCGCGCTGCCGCCGATCCCGCCAGTTACGGGTAGCCGCAAAAATCCGGTGCCCTCGTGGGGCAAGCCGCTGCCGTATCCGGTCCTGATCGCCGATCGGCGCAACAACCGCCTGATCGAAGTGACGCCGGACAAGCGCATCGTGTGGGAACTCCCGTCGCCGGACCTGGTGCTCTACCGGGGCAACGAGGACGTCAACTTCTCCGAGGATGGAAAATTGCTCGCGGTGAGCGAGGAGGACAATTACGACATCCACATCGTGGATTACGAGCAACGCGCGGTGGTCTGGACCTACGGCATCCCGGACCACAAGGGCAGCACGCCTGGCTTGCTCAACTACCCGGACGACGCGCACATCCTCGCGGACGGCATGTTTCTCACCGCCGACATTCGCAACTGCCGCGTGCTCATTGTGGACCCCAAGACCAACACCATCGTGACCGAGTGGGGCAAACCCGGCCAGTGCAAGCACGAGCCGCCGCGTTACCTCCACTCTCCGAACGGCGTCACACCGCTCGATAACGGCGATATCCTCATCACCGAGATCCGCGGTTCGTGGATCACGCGCATCACGCGCGCGGGCAAGGTGGTGTGGAGCGTTCAGGCCCCGCGCGTCAATTATCCTTCCGATGCCTTTCCGACCGTGGACGGCAAGCAGGTGATCGTGGCCGACTTCTCGAAGCCTGGCCGCGTTGTCATCTTCGATCCCGGCACGCGCCGAGTGACCTGGGAATATACCGTGAAGGAAGGAGAGAAAATGCTGGATCACCCCTCGCTCGCGCGCGAGCTGCCCGACACCGGCGACATCCTCGTCGCCGACGATCTGCGCGAGCGCGTCGTGGTCATTGACCGTAAGACCAAGGAATTTATCTGGCAATACGGCGTCACCGACAGGAAGGGTTATAAACCCGGTTACCTAAACTACCCGGACGGGTTCGACATAGACGTTTTTCGCGACTGGCGTGGGGTGGGCAAGAAACCGTAACCGTGGCGGTAGTGCAGGCTAAACGAATCCTGAGAATTCCGCCGCGCGTTCCAGCGAGTGCTCGGAAGACGCCGAGATCTTAAACTGCAAATTGCGCTGCGACCGGAACCGCCTTCTCTGGGATTAGCCTGGCCGTCCTCGCAAGACTTGGATGGTTTCGAATTAACCCGGCCCGGTTCCAGCCCAGGGCGGGCAACGTTGGCCCGCCCGTTCGGCGGCGTGAACGTCCAGTGGACGTTTGCGACAGCGCTGGAGCCAGTTGTCTTTACGTTCAGTTCAGCCATCCCCGGCGTCACAGGCGCGGCTTCGAGTTAGCCCAGCCCGCACTTTCGTGTGCGGGCGTTCGCCGGCGCGAATGCACGTTAAGTGCATTCGCGACAACCCCGGCTCACCCCCACGTATCCGCGGTAATGCTCGCATACCACCCACGGGCGTACTTCGCTTCCTCGGCGCGGAAGTTGGCGTCGGCGTCCCGCGGGCTCACGCCGCCCGAACCGGGGATGGATTTAATGCCCTCGGCAGTAACGCGATACACGCCCGCGACGGAAATGCCGTAGTCGGGCGCAAGTAGGCTGTAGCAGGTATTGACGTACGACGCCTCGATCGGCGCTTGTCCGCGTAGATCGGCGATGATGGCGCTGGCGGCGATCTTGGCCTGACTGTTGGCGGAAAAACCGGACTTTGGCATTTCGCCTGCAATCGAAGCGTCACCGATGACGTAGATACCCTTGTGCTTCGTCGACTCGAAGGTCATCGGGTCCGTCGGGCACCAGCCCTTGTCATCGGCGAGCCCCGCGTCCAGCGCGATGCGCCCGGCGCTCTGCGGCGGAATCACATTCACCACGTCGCCTTTGTAGGTATCGAACTCAGTCTCTAGGGCCATTTTCTTTGTGTTGACCGCTTTAACGGTTCCGCCCTGCGCCGCCGCTACCCACTTGATCATGCCGGGGTAAAGCTTGTCCCAGCCGTCGATGAACAAGCCCCTCTTCGAGAAATCGTCCTTGGCATCGAGAATGATGATCGTGGACTTGGGTTTGTGTTGTTTGAGGTAGTGGGCCACCACGCTGGCGCGCTCGTACGGCCCCGGTGGGCAACGGAACGGGTTCGGCGGCGCGACGATAATAAAGGTCCCGCCGTTGCGCATCGCTTCGAGCTTTTTGCGCAGCAGCAGCGTTTGCGCGCCGGCCTTCCATGCGTGCGGCATGGCGGTGGCCGCCGCCGGATCGTAGCCCTTGATCGCACCCCACTTGAGCTCGATGCCGGGCGATACCACCAGACGGTCGTAGGAAATCGACTTGCCGCTTTTGCGTCTCACCGTCCGTTTCGTTGGATAGATCGCGACGGCGAAATCCTGTACCACCTGTACGCCGTGTTTTTTCCGCAGCGCGTCGTAGCCGTGGGTGATGGTCTGCATCGTACCAAAGCCCGCGAGCACGTAATTGCTGAACGGACAGGTGATGAATTGTTTGTCCGGCTCGATGAGAGTCACGGACAGACTCGGATCGGCGAGCTTCAAGTATTTGGCACAAGTCGCGCCGCCGAAACCGCCGCCGATGACGACGACATGCGCGCCCTTCGCGCCGCCCGGCTTCGAGCCCGATTGGCCGCGCGCGATGACGGAGAACCCGAGTGTACCGGCCGCCGTCGCTGCCGCGCTGACGCCGGCTAGTTTGAGGAAATCTCTGCGGGTGAATTTGTTCATGGCTGCTCCTATATTTTTTTATTTCTTCAGGCCGGCGATGTAATTCGCCACCGCGTCTATCTCGGCGTCGGTATAACCCTTGGCTTGACGACCCATCACCGTGGAAGGTGCTTCGCCGCTCTTGAAGCGCTTCAATTTAGCGGCGATATCGCCGCTGCTGAGCGTCACGATGCTTGGAATGCTGCCCGGGCTGCGACCGTTGGGGCCGTGGCAGGTGAAGCAGTTGTTCGCCAGATTGCCCGCCATCTCTGGCGTAATCGGTTTGGCGGCTTCGGCCGGTTTGGCTTGCGCTGGTTTCGCGGCAGTGCCCGGTGCCGGCGAGGGCGTAGTCTGGCACGCGCTCAACGCCAGAGCGGACGCTACAACCGCGGTGACCGTAATCCAAGATCGTTTCAGCTTCATCTTCTATCTCCTCCGATTGGGCGGTGTAAGGTCCAAGACTGACGGGATCTTTTGATCGATGTGTTGAAGTCTCGACCGAGAAATCCTAAACGTCTGCGCGGACAAGATCAAATGCTCAACCTTCGCATCGCGCGTAGAGCGGTTCGAGCGGCGGTTTGCCGCGACGCGCGCGTTTGCGCAACTCAATCTCGGCGTCCTTTTCGTTCAGCCGCGCCGGGTCCATGACGCATGATCTGGCACAAATCGCGTGTCGCGGCGTGGGCGTAGATCGGTGCGCGTAAACCGCGCCCAACCAACAGCGGCAACCGACCCGAGTGATCGAGGTGCATCCGCGACAACTCTGCTTCGCCTTTGCGGTGGATAAGTTGGAGATTCATTAACTCAACGCAGCTCGCTCAGGAGTTGTTGCATCATGCGCTCGGCTTGGGTTCCATATCCACCGCCGAAAAGATTGAAGTGATTCAACACGTGATAAAGGTTGTAAAGCGTTTTGCGCACTTCGTAACCCGAATCGAGTGGCCAAGCGTCGCGGTACGCGCGATAGAAGCGCGGCGTGAAGCCGCCGAAGAGTTCAGTCATCGCTAAATCGGCCTCACGGTCGCCGAAGTACACCGCCGGATCGAAGATCACCGGCTCACCCGCGCGCGTCGCCCCGGCGTTGCCGCTCCAGAGGTCGCCGTGCAGCAGCGAGGCAACTGGGCGATAGGTCGCGAAAAAGGCAGGCAGTCGTTCGAGAAGTTGTTCGCCCAAGGCTTGTAACCGCGTTTTGCCGCGCTTAGCCGCGAGTTCAAATTGAAACCGTAACCGCCGCTCGCGGTAAAATTCGATCCAGTCATCGTTCCAGTGATTTGTCTGCGGCGTCGAGCCGATGGTGTTGTCGCGGCGCCAGCCGAAGCGCGAGTGCATCACCCGGTGCATGGCCGCAAGCTGGCATCCAAGCATTTCCTGTGCGCGTTTGTGGTCACCACTCAGCTCCAGATACTCCAGCACGAGAAACGCCTGACCTTCCGCGCTTCCCGTACAGACGGGCTGTGGCACCCGTACGGCCTGCGTCCGCGCGAGATCGCGCAGCCCCTCGGCTTCAGCCGCGAACATGGCGAGCAGGGCCACGTCGTTGAGCTTGACGAAATAGCGCCGGCCATCGCGGGCGCTCACCACGGCCGCACGGTTGATACAGCCGCCCCGCGCCTCTCCATGCCCGGCGAGGTCGAAGGTTTGGCCGGTATCGGCGGTAATGCGTTTTGCAAGGGTTTCCCAGAAGGGCAGGGGCGGTTTCTCCATAGCAGGCGCCAGCTTAAAAGATCATCGCCAGCTGCGGAAGGAACCCCGCTTTTCCAGCGAAGATCTAAATATGCGCCTGCACAATTTCAAAAAACCCCCGGTTTTTCCTCAGCGTGGCATCGGAATTGCAACAATTACCTCGGAAGTGTGCCAAGACGGCAGAGGGGATCCGGACCTGATTTGCCGGGCAAAACGGGGAAATACAACTTGAACGTGTCCACATTTCGGCCGTCACGGCTCTGGCACGGGGTCGAAAGTAATCACGCGTTCGCGCCGAGTTGTCCGTGCGCGTACCGTCGGGCGCGCACGGCGTCGCTATCGAGTCCCTGTCATGCTCCGTAGCCGTTTTTCGATGCGTGCGAGCCTGGTGTTGACCATCTTGGCGATGGGGTTGCTGGGCATGCTGTTGACGTATCTCAGCGGCGAAGTCTACCGCCATCTGACGCTCGATACGCAGCGCGCGACATTGACGGAGTACCTGCGCGCCGAATCGAACAAGATGCGCGAGGACTTCGAATTCCGTACGCGCTCGCTCGCGCAGTACGCGCAAGGCGACGCCGGCTTTGCCAAGGCGATCGCTGGGCGGCAATCGCCATTGCTCGTGCGTCAGCTCGATAATCTTTACCAGTACGGGCTCGTGGGATCTGAAGAGGTTCGGGTTAACCGGCTCTACCTGCTCGACCAAAAACTCGGTCTGATGGCGACCTCCTCGATCGGGGACGAAAACCTTACCAACCCGCCGTGTTTCGAATTACTGGCACGGATGACGCCGGTGCCTGAGCGTAGCCGATCTACGTATCGGCTTTGCTTCGTCGGCGACCGGCCGTACTACGTCGCTATCGCACCGCTGATGTTTCAGGGCGGCGGCTATCTGTACTTTGCAGGCGAGTTGGCGCCGGGACTGATCGGCCTCGAACACGAACTGAGTGCGCCGGTGCGCCTGCGTCGTACCGACGGGACGGCGATCTACCAGTCTCCAGACTGGCCCGAGCCCGAGCAACTCGCTCTGCGGGTGGTGGCAAATTATCCCATACATGCATCCGCGCCGAAGCCGATCTCGCTGGAACTGGAACTGGCGAAGGATATGACGACGTTTTACGAGCGGTTGACGAACTTGCGCTACCTGGTGCTGCTGAGTGTCGCGATCGTGACCGCGCTGGCCATGTTTATGGCGCTGTTTGCGCTCGAGCGCACCGCGCTCAAGCCGTTACGTGTACTCATGGCTCACTTGCAACGCTTGCGACAGGATCCACGCAATTTGGGCGAGCAGGTAAACGTGAGCGGCAACGTCGAGGTGACCGCGTTAGCGCAGGGTTGCAACGAGATGACGGCGCGCCTGCGTGAGTTGTACGAGAGTCTGGAGCGCACGACGACTACCGACGCGTTGACCGGTTTGCCTAACCGCGATCTGTTCCGAGATCGGTTGCAGCAGGCGATCCTGAGCGCGAAACGCGAGGCCAAACCGTTCGCACTAATCATCATGGACCTGGATCGTTTCAAGGACGTTAACGACACACTGGGACACAAGACGGGC
>JBGPGJ010000024.1:0-12028 GCA_041483795.1 Sulfurifustaceae bacterium | reverse complement strand
GTGGAAGACAATTCTCAAACTGGAAATGGAGAAGACAAAATGAAACGGTTCAGCCAGTGGTTAATTGGGATTGCAGTTATGCTGTCATTCGGCGCGTTCGCCGCCGACGCTAAACCGAACCCGCATGTGCGCCTCACGACCAACGTCGGCGTCATCGAACTCGAGCTTGACGCCGCCAAAGCGCCCGTGACCGTAAAGAATTTTCTTGAATATGTGGACGCGGGCTTTTACAACGGCACGATCTTCCACCGCGTCATTCCCAACTTCATGATTCAGGGCGGCGGCTTCGAACCCGGCTTGAAGGAAAAAGCGAAGACCCGCGCGCCAATCCAGAACGAAGCCGACAACGGCTTGAAAAATCTCGCCGGCACGATAGCCATGGCGCGCACCGGCGATCCGCATTCCGCCTCGGCGCAATTTTTCATCAACGCCAAGGACAACGACTTCCTCGATCACCGCGGCAAGACGACGCAGGGCTGGGGCTACGCCGTGTTTGGCAAGGTCACGAAGGGAATGGACGTGGTGAAAAAGATCGAGACGACCGCCACAAAAAGCGTCGGCTCGTTCGAAAACGTGCCGGCGAAAAACGTGGTGATTCAGAAGGCAGAACAGATCGCGGGCCGATAACGCACTGCACAGTCCGCGCGCTCGGATCGCCATGGTTGCACGAAGCCGAAGACTCCTCTTGGCGTTGACCGGTACGGTGGTGCTCGCGCTCGGGGTCGGTGGCTACTACGTCCACCGGCTTATCCTGATCGGTGCGGCCTATGATGCCAAGATGTTGTGCTCCGGCGTCTTCGTTTCCGGGCGCGACGCGGCCACGGTCGAGCACGAAGATATTGCCGCGAACCAGCATTCGGTGCTGCAGCTGATCCGCGCGCGCGTGGATCGCCAGCAACGATCCGTGAGCGCCGGTTTGTTCGGTCTTCCGCAGCGCGAGGCCGTGTTTCGCGATGGGCTCGGATGCACGCTCGCCATCGGTGTTACCGCCGACCAACTTCGCGCCGACTCGACGGGGATGGTTGCGTCACGGCGTATTCGTACCGACCGGCCCTGGCCGGAAGGCGACGCCGTCGAACTTCGGCATATCGCGCGCGCGATCAATACCGAGGCGCTATACGCGGCGCTGGACGCCGCGTTCACCGAACCTGATCCAACACGCCCGCGGCGCACGCGCGCGGTAGTCGTGGTGTACGACGGGCGCATCGTCGCCGAACGCTACGCACCCGGCTTTTCACTCGATACACCCCAGATCGGTTGGTCCATGACCAAGAGCGTGACCGGCGCGCTCGTCGGCGTGCTCGTCGGTGAAGGCAAGCTCGCGCTCAACCAACCCGCGCCGGTGTCCGAATGGAGGCAGTCCAGCGACCCGCGCGGTGCCATCACGCTCGATCAGTTGCTGCGCATGAACAGCGGCCTCGCGTTCGACGAAAACTACGGCGCGCCGTTGAGTGACGTTGTCTACATGCTCCTGGGGACGCGCGACATGGCTGCGTATGCGATCGCCAAGCCGCTCGTTGCCGCCCCCGGGTCCACATGGCACTACTCAACGGGCACGAGCAACATCCTCGCCCGCATCGTGCACGACACGGGCGGGATTTCCGCGGAAGCGCAACGCTCGTTTCCACGGCGCGCCCTGTTCGATCGCATCGGTATGACGAGCGCGGTGCTGGAACCGGACGCCTCGGGGATCTACGCCGGTTCGTCGTTCATGTACGCCAGCGCGCGTGACTGGGCGCGCTTCGGGCTCCTGTGTTTGCGCGATGGTCTGTGGAATGGCGCGCAAATCCTGCCGCCAGGTTGGGTGAAGTACAGCCGCACTCCTACAACGCAATCCCCGGACAATGAGTTCGGCGCGCACTTGTGGCTCAGAGTGCCGGAACCCTATTATCGTGCCGCGGGTATGCGGCCTACGCTGCCTTCGGATGCGTTTCACATAGTGGGTCATCACGCGCAGTTCGTGAGCGTCGTCCCGTCGCGTAAGCTGGTGGTCGTCCGGCTCGGCTTGAGCGCGCCGTGGACGTGGGATCAGGAGGAGTTTTTGGTGCAGATACTCCGCGCAGTACCTGCACGCAACTGACTAACGAAAAGAACTAAATACTATCGGGCCGCCTGCGGCGGCGCCTATGAAAAAGCGCGGGCGCTCCGCCCCTGCTACCCCGGGATCCATTTCTTTTGCGCGGCCAAAAGAAGTGGACGAAAGAAAAGGCCGCCCGGTCGCTTCGCCGCACAAACACCGTGCGGTTCCCTGCGCTCCTCCGCGAAGCCGGGACGCTGCGCAATTCGCCGCGCGCAAAAAACGCGCTTCGGGCTCGATCAATGCTCGCGTACTACTCCCGGCTTCGCTGCGGTGCTCGGCTTGCTCCACGGGATTCAAAAACCCACTCCGACCTAGCGTTTCCAAATTGTGTGTGTTCAGGCGTTGGATTTCTTCGGCTGCAACCCAACGATCCTTGTAACCGTTGACCAGTTTCGCGTGGTTGCGGGAATGCCAAGCTCCTTCTCGATAAAGTTGTTCGGAAAACCGAATCGCCCATTGATCTTTCAGCTCACAACAAATACTTCGAGATTCCTCATTCGAAAAGCCTCCAGACCTTCCTTGGGCGAAAGCAAAGGAAGTCGCGACTTGCCCGGCGGCTTTCGTGATAAGAATGTCACATACAGTTTCACATCGGCGCCGGCCTTGATCCCTTTGAAGGGAGCACGTTTCACCAGGGCTTCCAGTTCACGGAAATATCGGAACAAAACAGTGGCGTCACTACCCAGCAGGTCACACAGCTTGGCCTGAATTCGGCTAATTGTCGCTGCCTCTCCTTGAGGGGCATCGAAGATTACGTTTCCACTCTGGATATAGGTTGATACTTGTTTGCATCCCGCGGAAACAAACGTTCGTTTCAGATCGCTCATTTTGACGATCGAACGACCGCCGACGTTGATTCCACGCAGCAAAGCAACGTATTTTCTCATGTGCTGTGAAACCGTGGGCTGTCCCCTACTATTCTATTTTTAAAGTTCCCAACGTGCGCTATCTCCTTTTTTCGGGGCGCTCGGCGATAGAACTAGACTGACATTGATCGTACTTTGTGATCCGGCGGGATTTAGATCGACACTGACGTAAGCAGTGGCCGCGAAATCTATCTTCTGTAGGGTGGTTTCGACGGTCGCAATAACGAGTACTTTTCCTGGGCCCTCAACGATAACCTCGTTATTAGTCGCCTTGATGGTATGCGACAAAATTCTCCGTCTTACTGGAATATCTTTTGGCAATTCGAATGATGGATTTTCGGGCGGCTGAACAACGATACGGTGGAACGTTATCCTCGGCAGGATCGTTCCGATTCCGAACGATCCGCGACAACGATGAAATGGAATAACGACACGCGCATCAGTGGCCGGTATCAGGTATAGCCGTAAAACGAGCGTCCATAATTGACGGTCTTGTGAACTCTTTTTTTGTCGTAACCTTAACGATCCGCCCGTCAAATCTTGCTGATGAAGCACTTCGGCGGATGGCAATTGTTGTACTGGAGTTAAGTAACCTTAGCAATTCGGAGCGGCCCGCAGTACGGGTGCTTGTGTTCTCACGCCAAGGCACTTCCGAAACAATTGGCCCGCCGTTCGGTTTACCGTGCTCGGGATTCTTTATGACGAATGGCGCACGCTAAGTATCGAACAACAAAGCCACAACAGTCTTCCCATCAATCGGAACATTAAGGTCCTGAAGTTCAGGCGCCAGCTCATCAAAATGCCGCCGCACAGTTGGATACCACGTCGCAAGCTCAGTAGTATCAACCTCGTGAATACCTGCCGCTTGATCTACACCGACAATCCAAAGTATTTGATCACCACGCGCAGCATTCGCGTGGCCTGCAATCTGCCTTGCCGTTTTATATGAATCAGGTGGCCACTCAGCTTTTAGTTCTACCCGCGAATCTTCGTTTGGCTGATTCGCCTTGACGCGAGCTACAATATTTAACACCCATTGCTCAATTTCATGAGGACGCATTCTTTACCTCCGCCAATCATTTGAGGACTGTTGGTTGGATGCTGAAAAACAAATCGTAAAATAAATCAGTCACCTTTTACGGTGGCCCCAATTACGGCTCAGTACGGTGACAGCAAACGCATTGCGGGTAAGTTTCATTTATTTCCCCGCCGGTACGAGGTAATTGAACAGCTCTTCCGCCTTGGCCTGATCGAGGCGGCGCAACTGCTTGTAGCACTCCAGGGCTTGGTCTCTTTGGCCAAGAAGTCCATATACAACTCCTTAGGTGGAACCACGCCACCGATTCTTCCGGATTGATGCGTACCGCGATCCGAAAGGCATCGACGGCCTGGGCAAACTGCTCGAGATTCATGTAGGCAAGACCGAGGCCGTCCCACGCATTCGCATCTTCCGGATTGAGGTGCAACGCGCTTCGAAAGGCATCCAGCGCCTGGGAATACTGCTCGAGGTGGTGGTAGGTGAAGCCGAGGTTGGTCCACGCCTCCGCCAATTTCGGATTGATGCGCAGCGCGCTCCGATAGGCGTTGATCGCCTGGGAATACTGTTTGAGGTGGTCGTAGGTGAGACCGAGGTTGTTCCACGCCCCCGCATATTCCGGATCGAAGCGCAGTGCAGACCGGTAAGCCTCCACCGCTTGGGAGTACTGCTTGAGGTCGTCGTAGGCAGCCCCGAGGGCGTTCCACGCCTCCGCATATTTCGGATTGATGCGCAGCGCGCTCCGATGGGCCTCCACCGCTTTTTGGAATTGCTTGAGTCCGGCGTAGGCGAGACCCAACGCAACGTGCGCAACAGTATTGTCCGGCTCAGTCTTTAGCCAGCGTTGTGCGTGAGCAAGTAATCCTGCCCAGTCTTTCTTTTCCTGCAAAGCCACTCTTTGAGCCAGCCAAGCCAACGCGCGCTCCTTTCCTGTTTTGGCCAGAGCAGCGATCTTAGGCAAAGAAGCAATCCAGTCGGCGGGCATAGCGAAGTTGAGGTTTTGGCCCTCGGCGAGATAGAACGTCGTAATACCGATGAGCATCCCTTCGGCATCAAACAACCCGCCACCAGAGGAACCCGGAGAGATTGCAGCATTCGTCTGAACAACAAAACTGTCGCCAAGAGGACGCAGGCTGGATACCAACCCTTCGCTGAGCGTGAGTTCTAATCCCCGGGGAGCACCAATTGCATAGACCCGAGTTCCGACGTGAACACCTTGGACACCTCTCACCGAAACGGCTGGTGCGGTCAGGGTCGGAGCGGAAAGCACGCAGAGATCATGGTCAGTGTTTCCGCGCATGAGAATCGCGGGCCAGGCAAGTTCTCCTTGCTTTACTTGATACTGCGTGCCGGGTTTAAGAACATGGCAGTTCGTCGTGACCTCACCCGATGCAACGACCACCCCGCTGCCTTGGGCGACCAGTTTGCCGCTGTCATCCATGGCAATCACAACGACAACGGAGGGAGATACTTTTCGGAATAATTTATCAGGCTCCAACGCCACGGCTTGCGTAGCGAAAGTCGCCAGCATTAGTCCCCAGAAGGCGGACAGCGACGGCCACGGTTCCTTGTAGTGACGCATGTCATTCCTCCAGCACGCGTAGATTGGTGTGAGCGAAGCGAACCCCAACGAAAAACGATTAACTTAGAAACAACTTATACGCCGGATTCCCTGTCTCCTCCGCGTACTCATAACCGCGCGATTCCAGAAACATCTGGAACGCTCGTTTGTCCTTCTTCGCTTGCATGCCGACATCGTGTCAGCGTTTTTGTGCTCGGCCTCGACAATTCCCGGTACCCTGTTCTTTACTCCAACGGCTCAATGCGGCGGCGTGGCTAGCTTCTCTATTTCCACCGGGGCATGAGCTTCGACAGCTTTCTTGAAGCACGCCAGGTGGCAGAAAAACTGCTGCTCGGCTTGCTCCGACTCCGGCTGCCGCCAGTTTCCGATGAGCACAACCGCGCAGGGGTCTAGGCGATGAAACCGCTCCAAGGAGTCACCGATGCCCTCACCGCAAAAACAACATTGGAATTGCAATTTTTTCATTTGCGCAAAATGGCGCGAGCATCGAGTTTTGCAGTGAAACAACTCTCACGCCGACAGCATGTTGCGCCCCGAAGGGGGCGTCGTGCAATGGCGGTGTCGGCTGGGCAGCTTTCTTTATGCGAACCGAGACTTGCTTTCCGACCCGGCCGAGCATATTCACCAGCGCATCGAGGCTGAACTTATCAATCCTGCCGCGCAGGAGGTCGTTGAGGCGCGGTTGGGTGACGCCGAGCTTTTTTGCCGCCTCGGTCTGGGAGAGATTCGCGCCTCGAACGTAGCGTTCGATCTCGACCATCAGTTCGGCACGCACGCGCATATTGGCCGCTGACTCGGCGGTGTCTTCGATGGCGTCCCATACGGACGTAAAGGTACGCTTTCTCATTTGCGACTCTTTAACAACTCTCTAAGCCTGCTCTGCACAAGTTCCAGATCGGACTTGGATGTCTTCTGAGTCTTTTTCTGGAACGCATGCAGTACATAAATGGACTCGGGAAAGGTGGCGATATACATGACACGGAAGGCACCACTGTCATCCCGGGCGCGGATCTCGTAGACACCACGCCCGACGGTCATCCGCTGCGCGCCAGGGAGAGCGAAGCGAAGGCGCGCAGTTACGAGGTAGGCGCGGGCTGGCGGGCGAAGCAGCCAGCCCATCGCGCCGTAGAGCCATTGTGGGCGAGCGCGGTTGTCCCCGAAGGGGACAGCTCGACCGCAGGGCGGCCGAGGCCCGAGCGAGCGCAGCCGAGACCCGGGAACATTGCGCCGAGACCGAGGGTGCGAGGACGACTTGGATGTCCCGTCGCGCATACTGAGGGCCGGCGCACGCTAGATCGGCTTCCAGTTCTCGGGCGTTAAACCGCGTTGTACCCGATCCAATTGAAAACCCACCGCCCGCCGCGGTCCCTGCGGGAATGATCGAACCTCCCCCAGCGAATCACCGAGGAAGACGATGGGCTTCATGCGAAGAAAGCATATATCAATATAGATATAACTGCAACGTTATGGAAAAGTACGGCAGTTAGGCGCGAGACGCATAAAGGTCAGGACATGCACTGAAACATCCCTCGTTTCTTCTCCAAGCTCAGCGCGAACGGAAAGCGGGTCAGCTTAAAAACAACTTGTATGCCGGATTCTTGGTCTCGTCGGCGTAACCATAACCGAGCGCATCCAGAAACTTCTGGAAAGCTCGTTTATCTTTCTTCGGCACTTGCATACCGACAAGCATGCGGCCGAAGTCGGCGCCGTGGGAGCGGTAGTGAAAGAGTGAGATATTCCAGCGCCAGCCTATCGTACTATCACGCTTCACAGTTTCGTCGCGTCATACACGATCTTGCCGCCGACGATGGTCATCAGCGGTTTCAGATCTTTGATCGTGTCCGCCGGCACGGTAAGATAATCGCGGTCGAGCACCAGCATGTCGGCATACTTGCCGTTCTGGATCGAGCCGAGATCGGCTTCGCGGAACGCGAAGTAGGCGTTGGCACGCGTGTGTGCAATCAGCGCTTGCTCCCGCGTGATGGTTTGCTTCAAAACCTTGGTCCCGCCGATCATCTCGCCGGTCACCGCCCACCACAGCGTATAGAACGGGTTGGAAGGCGTCACCGCGGTCGCGTCCGAGCCCAAGCCCCACGGTAACGCGCTGTCCTGGACCATCCTGAGCGGCGGCATCGTGTGGCTGCGCTCGCCGTGCACCTTCGCCATCAGCATGCCCTGTATCGTCGGCCGGCTGTGGATTTGCGCATACATGCCGAGCCGGCGCATGCGCTCAATATCTTGCGGCTCGAGCTGGTCGACGTGCGAGAACGTCCAACGCAGGCCCCTAATCGGCTTCACTTTGTTGATCGCCTCGATTTCGGTTAGAAACGCCTCGATGGAGCCGCGCAATTGAGCGTGTATGTTGATCGCCATACCCGCATCGGCCACCGCCTGGGCGATACGCCGCCAGTGCACCATCGCCTCCGGCGTGGGCTTGGCGACAGCGGCGAGCAGGTTATCGTGCAGCGGAAAATAAACCGTTTCGCCGTAACCGACGTTGTCGAGATAATCGTCGCCCTGGAACGGCTTCATCTCTTTGATCTTGGCAACCACGCCATCCACGTCAGCGGGCAATTCGGGTTGCAGCCACATGTTATGGAATACCCGCACCGTGAGTTCATGGCTGCGCGCGAGCGCGCGGAACGGCTCGAAATACTTGTCCTGAAAACTGCGCCCCCCCATGTCTATAAAGGTGGTGACGCCCATCTTGTTGAGATCGGAGAGCAGCATGCGCGCGTTCTCGGTCATGCGCTCCATGGGCACTTCACCGAGCTTGCCGAGCGCCATGCGCACCGCGCCGGCGCCGTTAAGCTCCCCGGTCGGCTCTCCCGATGCGGTTTTTTCGATCTTGCCGCCGGGCGGATTCGGCGTCGCGGCATCGATACCGAGCGCCTTGAGTCCCGGGCTGTTGGTGTAGATGCGGAAGTAAATAAGCTGCAGCAGCACCGGATTTTCAGGCGCGACGCGATCCAGTTCCTCCCTGGTAAAACCCTGCTGGCTGTCGACGAATTGCTCCAACGACCAGCCGCCCAGCACCAGCACCCACTCGCCGGGCTTCGTCTGTTTCGCCCTGGCGGCGATCATATCGAGCGCTTGCTTGCGCGACGTCACACCGTCCCAGCGCACTTCGCGATTCCAGTACTCTGCCGCGCGCATGAAGTGCGCGTGATTGTCAATCAGCCCCGGGATCACTGTCCTGCCGCGCAGGTCGATCATTCGCGTTGCGGTACCGGCAAGCTTGGCGATGTCCTGGTTTTTCCCCACCGCAAGGATACGTTCGCCTGTCACCGCCACGGCCTGCGCAATGTTGAAGCGATCGTCGACGGTGACGATCTTGCCGTTAGTAAGAATCAGATCCGGCGCCGGCTGCTGCGCGTAGCCCTGATTCGCCGCGATGAGCAGCGCGGCGGCGCATAAGTACGCGGTGACCGGTTTCAGTGAGCTCATGGCTACCTCCTTGGTGGATGTAAAATAGAAGTCATGCTTTGTACCGTATGCGCGATTGTCCGAGTTGAAACCCGTCAACTTAGGAACAACTTGTACGCCGGATTCTTGGTTTCGTCGGCGTATTCGTAGCCGAGGCTATCCAGAAACTTCTGAAACGCTCGTTTGTCCTTCTTCGGCACTTGCATGCCGACCAGCACGCGACCGAAGTCGGCGCCGTGGGAGCGATAGTGAAAGAGCGAGATGTTCCAGCGCCCGCCCATTTTTTCGAGGAAGTTCATGAGCGCGCCGGGGCGCTCGGGGAATTCTAAGGGGTTGAGGATTTCGTCGGTCGCGTTCGGGGCGCGACCGCCGACCAGGTGGCGGATGTGGAGCTTGGCCATCTCGTTGTCGGTCATGTCGAGGGTGGCGTAGCCGTGGCGGCGCAGCGTCGCGGCGAGCGCCTTGATCTCGGCGGCGTCGCGGATTTGCAGGCCGACGAAGATGTGCGCGTTTTTGGGGTCGGCGTAACGATAGTTGAATTCGGTGATGTTGTGGTTCCCGACGATGGTGCAGAACTTTTTTAACGCGCCGGCGCGCTCGGGAATCGTCACGGCGAAGACGGCCTCGCGGCGTTCGCCGATCTCGGCGCGCTCGGAAACGTGACGCAGGCGGTCGAAGTTGACGTTCGCGCCGGACGCAATCGCTATGAGGTTCTTGTTCTTGAGTTTTTTGCGTTCGGCATAGCGCTTCAGGCCGGCGAAGGCGAGCGCGCCGGCGGGCTCGAGGATCGAGCGGCAATCCTCGAAGATATCCTTCATCGCGGCGCAGATTTCGTCGTTCGATACCACGACCATCTCGTCCACAAACTTCCGGCACAAACGAAACGTCTCCGCCCCGACCTTCCGCACGGCCACACCGTCGGCGAAGATACCGACATGATCGAGCAGCACGCGCTTGCCGGCCTTGAGAGAGCGATCCATGGCATCCGCGTCTTCGGGCTCGACGCCGATGATTTTTATTTCCGGCCGGTTTTGCTTGATGTATGCCGCGATACCGGCGATCAGTCCGCCGCCGCCGACGGGGACGAAGATCGCATGCAGTTTGTCGGAATGCTGCTTGAGAATTTCCAGACCAATCGTCCCCTGCCCCGCGATTACATCCGGGTCATCGTACGGGTGGACGAAGACAAGATCTTTCGTTTGCGCCAATTCGCAAGCGTGTGCGTAGGCGGCATCATAATTGTCGCCGTGCAGCACCACCTTGCCGCCGAGACCGCGCACGGCGTCCACCTTGATCTGCGCTGTGGTGCGCGGCATGACAATCAGCGCCCGCGTCCCGAGTTTGCGCGCCGCGAGTGCCACGCCTTGGGCGTGGTTGCCCGCGGAAGACGCAATTACGCCGCGCCTGAGCGCGGCTGGCGACAGCTGCGCCATCTTGTTGTAGGCGCCGCGACACTTGAACGAAAACACCGGTTGCAGGTCCTCGCGCTTCAGCCAGACGCGGTTCTGCGTACGCGCAGAAAGTACGGGGGCGAATTCGAGCGGAGTTTCCCGGGCGACCTCATAGACCCGCGCGCTCAGGATTTTTTTGAGATATTTTCGCGGCATGCGGATAATCTACCAACAAACGGGTTGGAACTCACACAGGACTCATACTAATGGAACAGTCATGACACCAGACGAGAAGAAACAGGCCGTCGCCGAGGCGGTGCTCAAGTACGTGGAACCGGGCTGGGTAGTCGGCGTCGGGACCGGTTCGACCGTGAATTACTTCATTGACGCGCTCGCGCGCATCAAGGGCCGGATTGACGGCGCGGTGGCAAGCTCCAACGCCACCGCCGAGCGGCTGAAGAAACTCGGCATCCCGGTGCTCGATTTGAACGCCACCGGCGATCTGCCGCTGTACGTGGACGGCGCGGACGCGGCGACGAAGCACCGGCACCTTATCAAGGGCGGTGGCGCGGCGCTCACGCGCGAGAAAATCGTCGCGGCGGCGAGTAAGAAGTTCGTCTGTGTCGTGGACGACTCCAAGGTCGTGGACGTACTCGGAAAATTTCCGCTGCCCATCGAGGTGATTCCCATGGCGCGTTCCTACGTAGCGCGTCAGATCGTACTACTCGGCGGTCAGCCGACGTGGCGCCAGGGTGTCACCACGGACAACGGCAACGTGATCCTCGATGTGCACAATTTAACCATCCTCAATCCGGTCGAACTTGAGGGAAAGCTCGATCACATCGCCGGCGCCGTGGCGAACGGCCTGTTCGCGCGCCGGCCGGCGGATGTGTTGCTCGTGGCCGGCGATCAGGGCGTGCGTTCACTTACCTAAGAAACCTCTGATTAATTTCCGAAATACGAGTTCTCACCGCAAAGACGCGAAGGCGAGCCGGAAATAAACGAAGACACCTAACGTTTGCCGCCAAGGGTGCAACAAAACCTGTTGCACCCGTTTGACGGCGCAGATGCACGTTAAGTGCATCTGCGAGAACTCCGTCGCACTCGTTCCGGCGAGCGCCCGGATATGGGTGAGCCGCGTAGCGGCGAACGCCCGACCAGGGATGGTCGGGCCGGGCTTCGAGCGAAGCAGGATTGCGCAGCGAGAAGTGCGGGCCGTGGTGAATCGAAGTTGCTGGCGCAACGCCAGGGATGGCATGAACATCCTTCGCGCCTCTGCGGTGAACAATAATAAATCAGCGATTCCCTAACAGTCAGCATGCGAGATCAGTTGATCACGCGGCTGATCTGGATGTTGAGTTTCTTGATGCGGTGCCAGAGGCTGCGCTCGGAGACACCGAGCTTGCGCGCAGCGTGTGCTTGTACGCCGTTGCAGTCCGCGAGCGCCTGCAGGATGGCGCGTCGTTCGACGTCGGCCAGCCAATCGTCGAGGTTATGCCCCGTAATGCCCTCGGGCGTCGCTGTGGCAGAATCCGCCGGCCCAACCGCCCCTGCGTTCAGCATGGACGGCATGTCGGACACGTCAATCTGTTCGCCGCGGCAGGAAAGCAGTGCGCGCTCCACCGTGTTACGCAACTCGCGAATGTT
>JBGPGJ010000023.1:0-12230 GCA_041483795.1 Sulfurifustaceae bacterium | reverse complement strand
CATTCGCCTTGGCGAATGGCGGCGCGCCGCAGCCCAAGGTGACGAATTCGACGCAGGATTGTCCATCTCTATATGAGGCAAAAGAATACACGCGCGCGCGCACGGCATGCGTGAGCGCCGCCGAGGCAGGAAACTCACAGGCTCGATATTTGCTCGGGCGCATGTACGAGGAGGGCGATGGTGTCACCAAAGACCCAGCGACCGCAGTTAAATGGTATCGCCTCGCGGCCGAGTCGGGGCATGCGACCAGTCAGCGCCGTCTCGCAGGCGCCTACTACAAAGGACTCGGCGTGCAAAAGGACGACGCGCAAGCCCTGCGCTGGTTGCAGCGGGCGGCGAATAACGGCGACTCGCGCGCGCAGAAGCAGCTTGCCGTGGGTTACGAGTTTGGAATTGGCGGATTGCCGCGCGACGCAAAACTCGCGCAGCAGTGGCGCGAGCGTGCGGCGAAAGACCAACGCTAAATGAAACGAATCGTAGCCATGGGCTGGGCGGCTTCACCCATGCGCCCGCACGAACAAGAAAAAGCACAGAGACGGGCTAAGACAGCGTGAGCCGTTGCGTTGCAAGGCCCATCTGCCTCATATATGCTTCCAAAAAACGTCGTCAAGGAGATGGCATTCCTCCTACATAACCGCCACCCCGGCTAATGATGCCTACAGACTCCCCGGAAGAAAGGAGAAAGTAGGTATGTCCCCAGACCATCGGTTCTGCTCACTATTAGCATTCGGCGTTTGTAAAGTCGTTTGCCCCTTGTTAGCACAACGGGGGCTTTCATGACGGAAACTTGGGCACTGGCCGCCCTGTGGCTAGGGTTGGCGCTGATCGCCACCCTGGTGTCCATCTGGTTGCGCGTCGCGACCGCACTCTCAGAGATCGTGGTCGGCACCGTCGCGCAACTCGTGATCGGCGTGGCGCTCGGCGCCTCGCTGCTGCAAGCCGACGCCTCGTGGGTGAAGTTTCTCTCCGGCACCGGGGCGATCGTGCTTACGTTTCTTGCCGGCGCCGAACTCGACCCCAACGTGTTGCGCCGCAAGTGGAAGGAAGCGTCGGCTGTTGGGCTGGTGAGCTTTGCCGCACCTTTTTTTGGTTGTACGGCGGTCGCTTATTGGGGGCTCGGCTGGACGGTCGAGGCGAGCTGGCTGGCTGGCATCGCCATGTCCACTACGTCCGTCGCCGTGGTCTATGCGGTGATGCTGGAGTTCGGCTTTAACGTTACTGACTACGGCAAGACGGTCCTGGCGGCTTGCTTCATCACCGATCTTGCCACAGTGTTGGCGTTGGGGTTTATCTTCTCGCCCTTTACGATAAAAACACTGATCTTCTTCGGCGTCGCCGTTGTGGTCTTCGCCGTTCTCCCTTGGGTGACGCCGCGCTTCTTCCGCCGCTTCGGTAACCGGCCCTCGGAACTCGAGGCGAAGTTCCTGTTGCTTTGCTTGTTCGGCATGGGGGCGTTGGCCGCCTGGGCCGATAGCGAGGCGGTGCTGCCAGCGTACTTGATCGGCATGGTGCTGGCCGGCACCGTCGGCAAGGACCATGCGCTGATCCGGCGTTTGCGAACTCTGACCTTCGGCTTGCTCACACCGTTTTACTTTATCCGCGCCGGATCGCTGGTCTCGTTGCCAGCGTTGGTTGCCGCACCGATGGCTTTTGTTGTCCTTCTAATTACCAAGATAGCGACTAAGATGGTGGGTGTTTATCCGGTGACCAAGTATTACGATTCGCCGAACAAGGAGGCGATGTACACCACGTTATTGATGTCCACGGGACTCACCTTCGGGACCATCTCGGCACTTTTCGGTTTGAGTCATCAGGTGATTGACCAGGCGCAATACTCGTTTCTCGTCGCAGCGGTCGTGGGTAGCGCTGTCGTGCCCACGCTTATAGCTAACGCTTTCTTCCTGCCGCACCATCTTTTGCGCAAGCACGCCGAAGCGGCGGCGCCCGTTGCACAGCAACCGGCGATCGGTCAATCGTCCGATTTCCGGTGAATGGAGAAACTCCATGATTAAAAAAATCTTGGCTGCGTATGACGGCTCCGAATCGGCTGACAAGGCCTATGCTTACGCCCTGGATCTGGCGAAGCAGTATGGTGCCGGACTGTTGGTGTTGTCCGTTGCCCGTCCGCCAGAGCCGGCGGACGATGTCGAAACTGAAGCGATCCTGGAAAGCACCGAAGAGCATTATCAGCAGCAGTTCGCTTCGATGAAGCAACGCGCCGCAACGCAAGGCGTCAAGGCCGAGTTCAAGATCGCGGTAGGCCATCCGGCGCAGCAGATTATCTATAGCGCGGAAGAGGGTGGCTTTGACCTCATCGTCTTAGGCCGCCGTGGCAAAGGCTTTTTTGAACGGCTGTTGTTAGGCTCGGTTTCAAAGCAAGTGGTTCATTACGCTCATTGCGCGGTGCTGATCGTGCGCTGAATTGGTGACTTTTCGGATCCGGTCTTGCGATCAAACGGAGATCCGCAGAAATCAAGTTATTTCGCCCTTGGCATTGATTCGCCCGCAACTCGGGTTTTCTTTGTCAGCCTTATTACGATCCTCGGCAAGCTTGGTGTGGCGGGGAAAATTCCAACATTGCAACCTTCAATTCGCGATTGCATAAGGTATATTACGTGTCAACGATATGTCCTCCAGCAGAGTACAACCGTACAATAAAAAGTCGCCATGCTCGACCCTAAACTTCTTCGCACCGATCTGGAAGGCACAGCCGCGAAGCTTGCGCGCCGCGGTTACACACTGGACCTGCACGCGTTTTCAGAGTTGGAAGAGAAGCGCAAACGGGTGCAGGTAGTCACCCAGCAGTTCCAGCACCAGCGCAATGCTAAATCCAAGGCAATTGGGGTGGCGAAAGCTAGGGGCGAGGATGCTACGCGCCTGATGCAGGAGGTGGCCGACATGGGTGCGGCACTGAAGCAAGCAGAGGTTGAGTTGGAACAGATTCAGACCGAAGCTAATGACTTCGCACTCGGTATTCCGAACATACCTCACGAGTCGGTGCCCGACGGTCGCGATGAACGTGACAATGTCGAGGTGCGCCGTTGGGGCGAGCCGCGCAAGTTTGACTTCGAACCGAAGGATCATGTGGATGTCGGTGCCCAGCTCGGCCTGATGGACTTCGAGGCAGCGGCCAAGATTAGCGGCGCCCGCTTTGTCGTGATGAAAGGCGCACTCGCGAGCCTGCACCGGGCGTTGATTCAATTCATGCTCGATCTGCACACCAGCGAGCACGGTTACACTGAGGTATACGTCCCCTATATGGTCAATGCCGCGAGCATGCGCGGCACTGGGCAGCTGCCCAAGTTTGAGGCCGATCTATTTGCGATTGGCCGACAAAAATCTGTGGCGGTCGGGGTTGCGATACTTAATGGAGAGGAAGTGCAACAGGACTCGGTCGGTCTTGATCAGAGAGAAAAGATGTATCTAATCCCCACTGCCGAGGTGCCCGTTACGAATCTAGTGCGCGATGCAATCGTCGAAGCCAAGGAACTTCCGCTTAGGTTCGTCTGTCACACACCGTGCTTCCGCAGCGAAGCCGGTTCTTACGGTAAGGATACGCGTGGCATGATTCGCCAGCATCAGTTCGAGAAGGTGGAGCTGGTGCAAATCGTGCGTCCTCAGGACTCGTATCGCGCGCACGAAGAGTTGACCCGCCATGCGGAGAAAGTGTTGCAGCTATTGGAGCTACCCTATCGCGTGGTAGCACTGTGCGCAGGCGATGTGAGCTTTGCTGCGGCCAAGGCATACGACCTTGAAGTCTGGCTGCCGGGGCAGATTCGCTACCGCGAAATTTCCTCGTGCAGTAACTTCGAGGACTTCCAGGCGCGGCGCATGCAGGCGCGCTGGCGCAACCCGGAGACCGGTAAGCTCGAACTGGTGCATACGCTTAATGGTTCTGCACTAGCCGTGGGGCGCACGCTCGTTGCTCTCCTCGAAAATTACCAGGAATCGGACGGCCACGTCCGAATCCCTTCGGTGCTTCGAGTTTATCTGGACGGAATAGAGCGGATCTGATCGCTTACGATGGATAGAAAACCCCGGCAGCATAGCTTTTGTTCTCTCGATGATAAGTAAATGAGGGAAACGGGATCAGGAATGCACAGACCGCGAATTCGAGTCCGCGTCGTTGCCGGGTTGGGGTGGGGTCTTATACTCATTATCTGTGTCGCGGCCGCACAACCCCCGGCGCGCCCCGTCGGGGACACTTACGCCGGGCACACGCGTGCTGTCGAGGCGGCGCGCGCCGGGCACTACGACGAAGGTCTTGTCATCTTGCGCGCGCTGCTGCGCGAGTTCCCGGACGACTATCCGCTCAACCGCGACTTTATTCTGATCTCGACCTGGAAGGGCGATTGCGATGCTGCGCTCGAACGCTTCGCGCGCGTCCGCAGTCATGCGCATTTCGAGCCGTATTTCATTTCCGCCGTGGCCGATTGCGCAGTCAAACGCGCACGCGCCGGCGGGCACGACGCGGCGCTCTCGGTGCTAGGCGTACTCGAACAGCACGAGCCTGAGAACTACGCACTGCGGCACGACATCATCGTAATTCACACTTGGAAAGGCGAGTGTCGCGCAGCGCTCGAGCGCTACGAGCGTCTGCGCGCACGGCCCGCGCCAGAACCTTACTTTGCAATCGCCGTGGCCGATTGCTTGCTCGCCGACGAGCGACCGAAAGAGGCGGTTGCTTTGTTGCAGGACGCGCTCGCGTTCACACCGGGCGATCCCCCGCTTCAGCACGCTCTGCAAAAGGCGCAAGCCGAGCAGCCACTGGCTGATCGCGATCACGGTTATCGCGAAGTCGTGTTTGAATTGAGCAGCGACGACTCCGATCAGGGACTGCGCGAGTGGCGAAGCCATCTTGAATTGAGCACACACGTGGCGCCCGAAACGCGCGTCTACGCGCGTTATCTGTTGGCGCACTCGGATGACAAGGCGTTGAGTGCCGGTAATCTCGACCGTGCCGGCGCAGGACTGCGCTACGGCTTTAGCCAACGCTGGCGTGGAGACGTGGAAGTGTCGGGCGATACCCAGCGCAACGGTCAGAGTGGTGTCGCGGCACGGGTCTTCTACGAGCCGCGCGAGTCGTGGAGGTCCAATCTCGGCTATACGAATTTTGCCGAGGATTTGCCGCTGCGTGCCCGTGTCGCCGGTGTAGAAGCGACGCGTTGGGACGGCGTTGCTGACTACCACAGTCTCGATTATGTGTGGTCCGGGCGAGTGAGCGCCAACGCCTACGACTTTTCCGATACGAATCGGCGCGAAAGTATGTACGCAACACTGGGTTACGCCTACGAGATGTTGCCGTACCGCGAGCAGCGCGTGTACGTTGAAGGATATCGGTCGACGAACACCCTGGACAGTGCGCCATACTTCAATCCGAGACATGACCGGAGCCTTGGCGTCGTGCAGCGTACAGATTTCGTCCATGAATCGCGCTACAAGCGTCACGTGGACCGACTATACCTCGCGGTCTCCGTCTATGACCAAGAGGATTTCGGCACGCACGGGAAATGGAGCATGAAATACGAGCAGGACTACGATTTCGACGAGTTCAGCGCGTTGGTGTGGGAGGTAACGTATGCACACAATGTCTACGATGGCGCCGCCGAAAACGAAACCCGCATGGCGCTGCGTTACCTGAGGAGGTTTTGAGGTGCGGCACATGATTGCGCTACTTCCAGTAATGTTATTGCTGACCGGGAACGCGTGGGCAGTATCGGTCGCGATTCCGGCAATCGTGTATCACGACATTGTCGAGCGGCGTGACAGCGATCCTTATACCGTGACGCCCGATGATTTCAAGCGTCAGATGCGTTACCTGAAAGAAGAAGGTTATACACCCGTGAGTCTGCGTCGGCTCGAACAAGCGCGCCGTGGCGCGTCGCCACTGCCGGCCAAGCCGGTGTTGCTGACGTTCGACGACGGTCTGGAGAGTTTCGCCACGCAGGCATTGCCGGTACTGAAAGAGCACGGCTATCCGGCGGTACTTGCCATCATCACCGCGTGGGTGGATGGTCGTGCGGCGCCCGAGGAGTACCACGGCCGGCTTCTGTCGTGGGACGCGCTGCGGAAGATCCGAGATGCGGGCAACGTCGAAATCGTCTCGCACAGCGACAACTTGCACCATGGTTTGCGCAGCAACCCGCAAGGCAACAAGGCGCCGGCCATCATCGCGCGTGAGTATCGTCAGTCCGGTGGATACGAATCGGAAGAGGAGTTTCGTGCGCGGATACGGCGCGATCTCACGCGTTCGGTAGATCGAATGCGTGCGGAACTGACGTTGTCGCCTCCGGCGATCGTGTGGCCGTATGGTCAATACGACGCCGTGACCGTGGAAGAAGCGACGCGATTGGGGATGACCTATCACCTGACGCTCGACGCGGAGCCGACGCAAATTGAGACATTACCGCGAATCAATCGCGCCACGTTTTATCGTTACCGGCGGCTCGCGGACTTCCACGAGATGCTCACGTTCCGTCGATACCGTACGGAACAACTGCGCTTCGTCGAGATCGCGCTTGACGGGTTGGACGGCCTCACGGCCGAGGAGCGCGAGCGGCGGCTGTCGGCGCTACTCGCGCGTCTCGAATTGTTACGCGTGAATACGGTCCTTATCCAACCATTCAACGCAGACCGGAGCGCGGCGTTCTTTCCAAACGCTGCCGTACCGGTGGCGACGGATATGCTGAGTCGCGTAATCCAACAAATTCGGGTGCGCAATCGCGTGCCGCACATCCTCCTGCGTCTGCCGGACAAGGTCCCGTTGGGGGCTTACCGTGAGCTTGCGCGGCTCAACCGCTTTGCCGGTGCGGTAATCATGGAGCGGGAGCCGGCGCAAGTCGAGGTGCTCGCCGGACTGCTTCGCTACTACAATCCGGCCGTTAGCATCGGCTACACGGTGCCCGCGGTGAATGCAGATTTCTCCCTGGTTGAGCTGGATGCATCGGCGCAAGAGGAGGTGATCGAGTCGCGCGCCCGCACGGCGCTCGTCGGTGGCGGTCGGGTGCTGTTTCTGCTCAGGCGCGCGCAGGGCCTGGCGGACGCGCCGCTCGCGGCGGCGATGCGGGCGTTGCGGCGTGCCGGCGCGTGGCACTACGGGTATGATAACGACGATGCGGTCGGTAACCATCCGGCGTTGGCGCGTATTGTGCCCGAGCTGCACGCCCACACCTCTAGCGGAGACGGGGGACGGTGATCGAGTTCGTCTTTTACTTCGTTTTTTACTACCCTCTCTTTATGGCGTTTTTTTGGATGATCGGCGCGCTGCTGTTTTCCTACCGCCACGAGCGCGGCAATCCGTCTCCGCCGAAGTTGTCGGAGTATCCGCATGTAGCGATTCTGGTGCCATGCCACAACGAGGCCGCGGATATCCGCGGCACCATCGAGAAGTTGCTGGCCAACCATTATCCGGATTTCGAGATCGTCGCGATAAACGACGGCAGCAGCGACGCCACCGGTGATATGCTCGATGCGCTGGCGGCCGACGAACCACGGTTTCGGGTTGTACATCTGGCGAAGAACTACGGTAAAGCGATGGCGCTGCGTGCCGGGGCGCTCGCGAGTCGCGCCGAGTTTCTGGTCTGCATTGATGCCGATACGTTGCTCGATGAAAATGCGATCTTTTGGATGATCCCGCATCTTCAGAATGGGCCGCGCGTGGGCGCGGTGACCGGCAATCCGCGCGTCATCAACCGCCGCACGCTGCTTGCGCGCATCCAGATTGGTGAGTTTTCTTCGATCATCGGTATGGTCAAGCGCAGTCAGCGCGATGTCGGGCGTGTTTTCACCGTTTCCGGTTGTCTCGTCTGTTTTCGGCGTCGCGCACTGCACGACGTCGGCTATTGGTCGCCGGAGACGATGACCGAAGACATCGACGTGAGCTGGAAGCTGCAATTGTATTACTGGGACGTGCGCTACGAGCCGCGGGCGATCGCGTGGATCGTGGTGCCCGAGACCATTCGCGGGTTGTGGCGTCAGCGACTGCGTTGGGCGCGTGGCGGCGTTGAAGCGGCGATGAAATACCACGCGTTGCTGAAGGGCTGGACCAAGCGACGTATGTGGCCGGTGTACGTCGAGTACGCGGTCGGCGCGATCTGGTGCTACGCCTGGGCGTTCACGGTATTTTGTTGGGTGATGACGCTGTTGTTTCCTCGCGCTTGGCCACAGGGGCTGGCGGTCACAAGTTTGCTGCCGCGCTGGGCCGGCGTCGTGCTCGGGGTCACGTGTCTGCTGCAATTCACCGTTGGTCTTCATCTCGACAGCCGTTATGAGAAGGGCATCATTCGCGATCTGTTCTGGGCAATCTGGTATCCGGCGGTGTACTGGATGATCTCCGCCATTGCCACGATCGTCGCCATTCCCAAGGCGTTCCATCACCGCGGCCGCGTGCGCTACGCGACCTGGAAGAGCCCGGAGCGGGGCCCATCGTGATAGTTTCTCGACCGATACGGCAGGAGCCGCCGTTGCGCTTCGCCGCCGAGGTGGTGGCGACGACGGTATTCTGGGGGCTATGGGCGTACGTGATCACGCCGCTTGTGAGCCTGCTGCTGTGGTTCGCGGGGGTGCAGGTATTTGTCGAGCAGATGATTACGCTCGGCGGCTATCAGATATTTTTCGAGCGGCTGATGACATACGGGCTTGTCGTACTCGTCATCATGCTGACGACCTTTGCCTGGGTAACGTGGAATCTGCGCCGCTACGGCGCGCGCAACACGCGCACGCGCGAGCGTCCGGCAGTGACGCTCAAGGAAACCGCCGCCGTCGCCGGGCTCGACGAGGGAGACGTGCGGCGCCTGCAGAAGGCGCGCCGCGTGATGGTGGATTTCGATGATGGCGACGGACTCATACTGCTGGAACGGCGCACGGGACGGCGGCGTTCCGGAATTGCACGCTGAGCGAGCCCAGCGGCTTTCGTGTATCCTCCGCGCGCCTATAGTTTCATTCATAAGGAGAGGTGGCCGAGCGGTTTAAGGCGGCGGTCTTGAAAACCGTTGACCCGCAAGGGTCCGGGGGTTCGAATCCCTCCCTCTCCGCCAATCAAGTGGCATAAGTCCCTGATAGAGGAGGCCGTGAGCGATGGAAGTATATAAACCTATCTCAAAAGGAAATTCGATGAACAATTTGAAAAATCTTTGGCTACCCATGATCGTCGGGCTAACCTTTTTCACTAACTACGCTTATTCGCAAATTCCTGAAAGGACAATTCAGGAAATCAAAGTCGAAGCGCAAGCTCGCGCGGAACGAGGAGCTTATCCATTGGGTGGACTAGACCCTAACGATGTTCGAGAAGCTTTATCTCTTATCAAAACGCGCGACCGTGACGAATGGGCAAAAGGCTGGAGTGCGGTTGCCGAACGTTATATGGCCTCCGCTGAAAATGCCAAGACTCCTGCTGAAGCGAGTAGTGCCTATAAACGCGCTTGGCGACTTTACTATTTCGCACAATGGCCTGTCCCTGCTTCATCTGGTAAGAAAGAGGCTTATGCAAAGGCCATTGATGCTTACCTCAAATACGCACAGACTCTTGATCCGCCATTAGAGGTCGTCAAGATTCCTTTTGAGGGAACCCAAATCGTTGGCTATCTGCGCCTGCCGAAAGGTACCAAAGGACCTGTTCCATTAGCGCTTGCAATAAGCGGCCTAGATAGTCGCAAAGAAACCGTCGCTGAAACTTATGATGCAATTCTCAAACACGGCATCGGCTTCTTTGCAGTGGATAGCCCAGGTACCGGTCAGGCTCCGGTAAAAGTTAGTCCGACTGCCGAGCGAATGTTTACCGCCGTCCTTGATTATTTGCAACAAAGGCCGGAAATCGATAAGTCCCGAATGTTCGCCCATGGCGTCAGTTTCGGGGGCTATTGGGCGACCAAGATAGCCATCACTGAGCAAAAGCGTCTCTTAGGTTCGGTCGTCCAATCGCCACCGATCGATGCCTTCTTCACTGAAAAATTTCTGCGCGAAGGTATTCTTGGGAACCGTGAATATCTTTTCGATCTCGCGCCCGCTTTCATGAACGTAATCGAAGGAGCTAATACGATTGCTGATTTGGCTCGCTTGCTCCCTAATATGTCATTGGCTAAGCTAGGTCTACTTAATAAGCCGATGGCACCGATGTTGATTGTTACGGGGGCTAAAGATACCCAAGTCCCCATGTCTGAGGTCGACCTTTTATTGCGAAGTGGCGATACTCCCAAGGAGGCATGGATCAATCCCGTTGGTGGTCATCTTGGCCGTGAACCCCGAGGCTGGACCGATCCAGTCATCTTTTCGAAAGTCATACTTCCTTGGGAGCTCCGCTTGGTAGAGCAATCTAATAAATAATGAAATATTCAAACATCAGTATGGCGGTAAAGTTCCTTGTGCACGGGGCGATCATATTTATGGCGCACTTCCGTGAGGTTGAGCCTCCACTCTTAATGGAGAAGGCGGCGTTTCTGGATCAAGCCACGCGTTGGGGAAAGCCATGCATGGATGGCAATGAGTAACCATGAGAGTTTCGGTAGCTCAGCTTGCAGGCCACGTACCAGCGAACGCACAGGATAATATATCGCGGTTGAAATACCGGTACTTGAATAGCTTGTTCAGATCGCTTGAGCATGTCCTGATCGGCTCCGAGGACGAACCTGATCAGTCTACGCCCCGGTGACCCCTCGAGTTTTTGCACCAGTTAGCGGAGCACACCACAGCTTTTCAGCTCGTTCAAGTGGTTTGACCAAACGGGTTTTGATTTCTCGTTCCCTCGTTATATACTACTTATCCGCGATTCCACCGCTCGCTGTTTCGCAAAGGGGAGGGCCGCATGGACGTGAAGGCAGGCAAACCGCATCGGAGCCACCCCTCAGACTCGCCCGCGCAACTGCGGGAATATCGCCTTGCGGAGCGTGCTTCCGTCATGGTGGAATGATTTTTCTATCCTTAGTTTGGGGAGGACATCATGAACCACATCACACGACATGTTGCGGGGGTGTGGAACGCCAACTTCGAGGAAGGCCTCAAGATCGCCAAAGCTGCGGGCGCTAAGGAAGCTTGGTCCGCTCGAGGGAATATACAGACCACCTGATGGGCGGAACCATCATGGGCACAGACGCAGGCAACTCGGTGGTCAAACGCTTTGGCCAGACCCACGAGATTGTAAACCTCTACGTCGCAGGGCCGGGCATCTTTGCGACTGCAGGCGCTTCGAACCCGACCTACACGATCTTTGCCCTTTCGCTGTGCGGTGCTGAACAGCTCGCGGCGAAATGGAAAACGATCGCCGCCTGACCTGGAACCTCGCGCTGGCGTGACGCAAACTGTGGGACGAATCGCCGAACCCACTCTCGCGTCGCGTTCGCAGAGTTGTTGCACCAGAGCCGATGTTTCCCTGTTCTTTCCCTAATAAATACGTTCTCCGTTAATTCCCTGTCCCGGCATTTTCCTGCGCAGCAGAAAAATGTGTTGTCATAGGTACTAGAACGCAGTTGTTCACGGTCTGACAAACTTCAACGCAAACCGATCGGTGAGCATGTTACTCATTTCGCGGAACGGTACGTCGCGCGAGTCGTTGAGATCGCGCAGGAAATTGTCTTCGGCTTCCAGCTTGAACCCGGCTGCCTCCACCTCTTGGCGCAGCGTCGCTTCCTCGATGCGATGCAAGGATTTTCCGACGGTCGCGCCCGCGCCGGTTTTGGCGGAATGATCAATAACGACCAAATGTCCGCCCGGCTTGAGCGCCGCGAAGAGCGCCTTGTTCATTTTCGCCCGGTCCACCGGCATGAAAGTGATGTCGTGATAGACGAGGAATACCGTGACCAGATCGAGGTTCTTCGCTTCCGGCGGGACCGGGTCGTCGTATGCGCGAATTGCCGGAACCACATTCTTCATTACCGGGTTTTTCATGCGCTCATCGAACGGCTCACGCGCCCGCGCGTTCTGTGCATACACCACGCCGAGCGGCCCGACGGCGCGCGCAAGCAGTTCGGTGCTGTAACCGCCTCCGGCACCCAGGTCGAGCACCTTCATTCCCGTCTTCACGCCGCTGAAGGCAAGCAGTTGTTCGGGCTTGCGGCGTTCGTCCGCCTTGCGGTCTGTGTCTGACCGATCGGAACTCTGCACCAGCGCATGGTAATCGGGCAATGCGTTGGTCGTCTCGCCAGACGCGCCTGCGCAGACGGCAACGAGCGCAGCACTGAACAGACCTGTCACTATCCAGCGTATGGCCAATAGATGTTTCTTCACTGTTGTTTCTCCTT
>JBGPGJ010000022.1:0-12299 GCA_041483795.1 Sulfurifustaceae bacterium | reverse complement strand
GGGTATCCGAACGCCAGGCGCAGACGGACACTTGGCTCAAGCGGCTGCTCGCGCGGCGTCACAAGAACGTGGCAGCGGTGGCGCTGGCGAACAAGAATGCACGCACCGTCTGGGCGCTGCTGGCCCATGGAAGAGACTACCGGCCGGACTACATGCCGGCGCCGGCTGCCGCGTAGACGAACCGGCTGGATTGAGGCCAAGGCAGATTTAACGAAGGAGGATATCCAACGATTGCTCAGGCAAGCATGACGTGATGGCAAGACAGGTAGGACCGTGAATGGCTAAACCTGTACGGGACTTGGCACCGCGAGTGCTTTGGGATGATGAGGGGCCATTCAGCAAATTCCATCAGGGACAGAGGCGCAAGCCTCACAGAAAGTCCGGATGTATGGCTGCAATCGTTACCTTCTTGACGTCGTGGAGTGAGTGCTTGGCAAACTGGGGGCGACCATGTATGTCCCGTGGCGGATTCGGGAGGACCGGCGCACCCGGTGGCCATTGCTGGCCCAGCTTTTGCAAAGATATATAACAACTTAGAGAACATCTCGCAACCGGACCTTGAATACGCGCCACCCTCTGCCCATGGCTCAAGACCCCCCCACCAACCCGCCTCGTCGGTCGGTTGCCGCCAACGATTCCCAGCCGGCGTCACCGAGTGACAAGGTGACGTCGCTGGGTGGGCATTTGTCGCGTCGTCTCGGCCAGCTCAAACGCTGGCGCGACGAACTCGCCGCCGCCATCACCGCCTATCAGGATTGGGTCGAACAACAAAGGCTGACCGATGGCGAAGAAGACCTTCGTATCTACGAACTGATTAGCGCGCTCCAATCCGACAAAATCACGGTCGGCCTCGCCGCCGAGTTCTCGCGCGGCAAGAGTGAGCTGCTCAACGCAATTTTCTTCGCCGACTTCAAGCAGCGGCTACTGCCGTCGAGCAGCGGCCGTACGACCATGTGCCCAACCGAGCTGCGCTACGACGAAAAGGAGCAACCGTGCATAAAGCTGTTGCCGATTGAGACGCGTAAGACTGCCAGCACGATCGCGGAATACAAACGCACGCCGATTCACTGGACAACGATTCACTTACTCAAGCCCGACTCTGCCGAGGAGGTACGCGAAGCCTTCCTTGAGGTGACGCGGACCAAGAAAGTGCACGTGCGCGAGGCGCAAGAGCTTGGGCTTTACAATCCGGATAAGACTCGGCGCAACGACGATCCCGTGCCGATGGACAACGTGATCGAGATACCGGTGTGGCGACACGCCGTCATCAACTACCCGAATCCGCTGCTGCGTCAAGGGTTGGTTGCGCTCGACACGCCCGGCCTGAATGCGCTGGGTGTGGAACCCGAGCTGACGATGAGCATGCTCCCTAGCGCCCAGGCGCTGCTGTTCGTACTCGCGGCCGATACCGGAGTCACCCACTCCGACCTCGAGGTGTGGAACCACTGCATCGCGGGCGGCAAGCGCGGCCATCATCTCGTTGTGCTCAACAAAGTGGACACGATGTGGGATGAGCTCGAAGATGAAGCCACCATCGCCGCGAACGTTGCGCGTCAAGTGGACGAGGCTGCGCGCGTCCTGGGCGTAGACAAGTCCCAGGTGCTGCCGGTGTCGGCGCAGAAAGGACTGATCGGTAAGATCAAGGGCGATGCCGCGTTGCTCGAGCGCAGCGGTCTGCCCGCGCTCGAGCGTCGGCTGGCCGAGGAGTTGATCCCCTCTCGGCACGCCATTCTACGCGAGCGTATCGTGGGCGAGGTCGGCGGGCGCATCGAAAGCAGCCGTGCGCTACTCGAGGCGCGTCTTGCCGACACGACGCAACAACTTGCCGAGCTGAAGCAGCTCGGTGGAAAAAATCTCGACGCGATACAGAAAACGGTTGCGCACGTGCGTCAGGAGAAAAAAAATTACGACCGAGAGATCGAGGGCTTCAACCTCACGCGCGCCGCACTCACCGAACAGGCCGGTAATCTGCTCGGCCACATGAGCCTTAAGAGCGTGGACGAACTGATCGCCGGCACGCGCGAGACAATGGAAGGTAGCTGGACCACGGCCGGGCTGCAGCGCGGCATGGCCGCCTTCTTTCGTGGCACGGCCCAGCGCCTGAAACGGGTGTCGCAGGAATCGGAACACATACGCCAGACGGTGGCGCGCATCTATCAGCGGCTGCACACCGAGTACGGACTGCCGCCGATCGCACCACCGGCGCTATCGTTGTCCCACTTCTTCGATGAGTTCAAGCAACTGGAAGAAAAGGCCGAGGCGTTTCGCAATAGCCCGGTGACGCTGATAACCGAACAGCACTTTGTGGTGAGGAAGTTTTTCATCACCCTCGTGAGTCAGGCGCGCCAGCTATTCCACGACGCCAACGAAACGTCCAAGGGCTGGTTCAGGGCTTCGGTCTCGCCGGTATTCGTGCAGGTGCAACAACATAAAGCGGCGATCGAACAAAAGCTGGAAATGCTGCGCAAGATTCAGCAAGACATGGACAGTCTGAGCAAGCGCATCGCCGAACTCGAGGAAACGCGCGAGCAACTCGAGGCGCAGCGTCAGATCGCGGACACTCTGCTCTCCCGGATTCAGCAACCCCTGCCCTGACACTACTCCGATCGCCCTGCGCGAGCGACTCGGGGCAAAACACGCTAGTTGGCTTCGATACGGAAACTAGCTCTTCTTACCTACAAAAAGCAGGAGCGCACCGCCAATTACGATCGCTCCCACGCCCGCCCAGACCGGGACATTGACCGTCTCCCTGTCCTTAATCGAAAGTTGGATCGGGCCCAGCTTGGCGTCGTGGGTTTCCTTGGTGTATGTGAAACTGCCATACACCAGCCCCAGGACACCGCCCAGCATCAGCGCGATTGCGGCAATCTTGATTGCGTTCATATCGTTTTCCCCTTAATAGAGCCTATACCCGGCACGGGGCGGCGCGGTGCGCCAGCGGGAGCGCAACCGCAACCGAGACTGCGAGGATCGCGCGTTTGGCCCGGCACCCGCCTCAACCACAATAGAAGTATCCTGCGGTCGCTACAATGCCCTGCGACCGCCGATGATGCGAAACAGTATGACTATGACTGCAAAGACTAACAGGATGTGAATGAATCCGCCCATTGTGTAGGACGTGACCAAACCAAGTAGCCACAAGATAACCAGGATAACCGCGATAGTTTCGAGCATTGAAGCTTCTCCGTTGAGATACTGTTTAATGTTCTGCGTTAAAAAAAATTTACACCGAAAGCGGTGTCGCTTCTGTACGGTATCGCACAGAGGGCAGGTTCTAAAAGCATGTCTCCACGTTCATCAATTTTCAACCGCCTGCCGGCGAGCTCACCGACAGGATGACGCTTGCCGGCCAGCGACGAGAACGTGTATTAGGCCCGGGGCCGGCGCTGTGTATGTTATTGCCCGGTTGCTCTGACGTTTTGCGATGCGGCTAACGTTTTGCCAAATGGCTCATGGGCGGCGCTATCGTATCCGCTGCCTAGTGGCCATATGTTATCAGCCTGGTTGGGGCCGCCGACTGAACTCGGAATCCACTCCATGAAATCGGCGGTGCCGACGGCGTAGAACAAAATGAACGCGATGCCGGCGATCCACATAAGCAGGCGCGGGAATTCGTCGGTCTGGGTTTGCATGATGATTTCCTTGTCGGTTGGTGCTGCCTCGAATGACGCTCAGGCCCATGCGATCTCGATAGGACACCGCATTTCGCGATGCGCCCATGGCGCATCGCCCTGAGACTAAGAACAGAGGTTAGTTGTTCCCGCGAGCGCAGTCGGTACGCTGGGGCACATAGAGGCTACGGTCGGCGATGCCTTAGCTGCCCGTCATCCGCCTCACCGTGAGGCGTCCGGACTTGTACGGCACAGGTGTCGTTGCCGTGACGTGAGGCCATCGGCCACCGGGAGTTCTACGTGGCCAGTGTAAACAAGCTTGGCACAGCGCCGCCTTTAGTTTTGGCGTGGTACATGGCGGTATCGGCCTGTCTTATCAAATCACGGTAATTTTTCCCATCGACAGGGTACACGGCGGTGCCGATGCTAGCCGTCGCTGTAATCGTGCTGCCATCCACGATATAAGGCGCGGCCAGATGCGTGCGGATTTTCTGCTCCACTACTTCAGCGCTGTCACGACCGTCGATTTCCGGAAGCATGACGATGAACTCATCGCCGCCATAGCGGCAAGCGGTGTCGGCGCTGCGCAGACAGGCGGACAGGCGCTGTGCCACCTGTAGCAAGAGGTTGTCCCCCACCCAATGTCCGAGTCGGTCATTGATGCTTTTGAACCCGTCGAGATCGAAGAACAGTAACGCTACCCGCTTGTGCTGCCGTGCACCCTGGGCGATCGCCTGGTTAAGCCGGTCCAACAACAACCTGCGATTGGGCAGCCCGGTAAGCTCGTCGTGATATGCGAAGTGGCGCGCTTTTGCTTCCTTTTCGGAGAGCCGGCTCAACTCCTGCGTAAGAAATGAATTGCATTGAGAAAGCTGTTCAACTTCTCGCTGCGCGGCTAGCGACTGCTGTGCACTCATGGCGAGCGCCGCCTTGAGCGCCGCCAGTTCCAAGCAGGATTGCTGCAACCGGGCGGCCAGCTTTGTAGAGTCTTTACGTACTGCGCCACGCGGGCGTTGTCCGCCAGAAAACGCCGCCTCGGCGGCAGGGGGGATGCCGTTCTGAATTTGTTCCATCTGTTCCGTCATTTTTTCTTCCTCAGTTAGGCGCTGATACGGCGCATCCGATCCACAGCTTGCAACTAAGAGCCTCTTCCCCTCGCAATAACGCCCGGTACGCAGCAAAACGAATCCATCCTATGCGGTGGCGTACGTAAACAAAAAAGAATGGATACCCACTCGATCGCGATTCTTCAATTTGTTACGGAACATAGTCTAGTTACCGTACATAGCTGTATTGGCCATAGGTTCTTTTGCGTCCTCATGTTCTTCGTTGTCCGACTTGGAGTCACGTCTGGCCTCAGCAACCGTTCTATTTACATGCGCCGCGACGACGCCGGCATCGGTGCGGGACTCGGGAGCGCCTTGGGCAAACAAGCTTGCAAACAGGTTTGACATGATCATCGTCGTCCTCAAAAAATAAATGTTGTGTTCTTCAATGCCCTTGATCTGCCGAAGACGCTCGCGGAAGAAAGCGCCGACCGGTTTACCGAGTGTCTTCGTCCCGGGAACGCCTCGCCTTTTCCATAACTAACGTAAACATCCCCGATTAACGTACAGAATACGGAGCAAATTGGACCCGTTCCGTGCGGTATCGTACATAATCGAAAAGGGTCGGCGTCGGCCTGAAGACCCCGTCGGTTGCTTACGGAACCCGGTCTAAGTGCAAAGCGCAGCCCGATTAAGCGGAGGGCGGACGCTGAGCCTTTGTCACGTTTTTCAACGCTCTTGATCTTATGGCGCCGAATGCCTCCTGCATCTCGCCGGCGAACTGCATACGCTTCCCAGAAATTACGGCGAGGTGATCGTCGGCGAGTTTACCCCACCGTGTTTTCACCTTACCCTTGAACTGCTTCCAGTTACCTTCAACGATATCTCGATTCATATCGTTCTCCTTTGAGCCGTCGTAGTGTGTTTCACCGATACTCGTTTCCTGTCGTGCATTGAAGAACTTAAATGCGCCGAAACCCCCGTGAGTTCTGTACGCTGGCGTACGGAAACGTAGTTTTCTTGCATGTTCGGCAAGCGGCCCCCTCCCCTGCTCGGAGGTCAAGATACGATGTTCGATATCGCACATAGTGGATGCTTGATTTCGATATTCTTCAGAATAAAATTGGCGGGCAATCCACTTAGCTGTGTTTTTTCGATTGCGTAGTTTCGACTCGATGTCTGGAGGCCGTTTATGCCTAGTCCGCATAACCCAAAGCAAAACCATCTGCTTTCCGCCTTGCCCAAGGCCGAATCAGAACGTCTGTATCCCCATCTGGAACTAGTGCCGATGCCCCTCGGTCAAATCTTCTACGAGTCCGGCAGCCAGTTGCATTACGTTTACTTCCCCACAACCTGCATCCTGTCCCTGCTTTACGTCATGGCCGATGGCGCATCAGCCGAAATAGCAGTGGCAGGCAACGAAGGGATGGTTGGCATCGCGCTGTTCATGGGGGGGACACCACACCCAGCCGTGCAATAGTGCAAAGCGCGGGTCACGCCTACCGGCTGAAAGGACAGGTACTGAAGCAAGAATTTAATCGCGCCGTCGCAATGCAACATCTCCTGCTGCGTTACACCCAGGCGTTGATCACGCAGATGGCGCAGACCGCGGTGTGCAATCGGCATCATTCGGTGCAGCAGCAACTGTGTCGCTGGCTGTTGTTAAGCCTTGACCGGCTGCCCTCGAACGATCTCACCATGACCCAGGAATTGATTGCCAACATGCTCGGCGTGCGCCGCGAGGGTGTGACGGAGGCCGCCGGGAAATTGCAGAGCCTAGGGTTGATTCACTATAGCCGCGGCCGGATCACGATCACCGATCGGCCGGGATTGGAGGCGCACGTATGCGAATGCTACGCGGTGGTCAAGAACGAATATGATCGCTTGCTGCCCAATAAAATTGCGAGCTGACGCCGCTTCCCGCGTGCGCCGACAAACACTTCTACACGATCTTAGTCTTACGCGTATCGCGACGTCGCGCTCCGCTGTAATCAGCGATTAACGCTTTCGACATCGAGTCTGCGTCTTCCGCTCTGCTTGTGGTTTACCAGTAGGGCGCGAACAAACCAGGACAGTCCGATGCGGGCTGCGAACCGAGTACCGGTTACAAACAGCCTGCGTGCTGCCCTGCCCCGCAAGAGGCCGTGGGCTAGTTTCGCGATTGCGGCATCCGCGCTCGCCTGCAGAAGCGCGCCGGAGCCTCCCACCCGCTCACCGAAGCCGAGCGCGCGCAACCAAAAATGGTTTCGGTACGCACCCGCGTCGAGCATCCCTTCCAGGTGGCTCTGCGGCTTTGCCAAAGTCCGATACCGGGGCATTACGAAGAACGTGGCACGGGTCTTGGCGCCGTTGGCGTTCGCCAGCCTCTTCCGAGAATATGATTGAGCGCGTCATACTCTCGTCCCATCTGCCTCATTATTCGCTCGGGCTCTTGCGCAACGGGACAAGAGCCCGGGTTGCCATAAGTGTTTAGCGCGAAGAGACGTTGCCCATGTCGTCGGAGAGGATAATTTCCACGCGCCGATTCAATTGACGGCCGGCGGGGGTGTCGTTGCTGGCAACCGGAGACGCCATTCCGTAACCATGCGTGGTGATACGGTCGTTGCTGATACCCATGTCCATCAAAGACGTGCGCACGGCATTGGCGCGGCGGTCAGAGAGCCCCTGGTTATAATCCGCACTGCCGGTACTATCGGTGTAGCCTTCAACCAGCGCCTTGCGTTGCGGGTATTGCTTGAGAAAGTCGGCAAGTTTCTGCAGGCTGCGAGTGCCGCCTGATTTAATCTGCGCCTGGTCGGTATCGAATAACACGTCGCCAAGAGTGATCACCAGTCCGCGTTCCGTTTTTTTCGCGTTTAAATCCTTGAGCTGCGCTTCGAGTTGGCGCGTGCGCATTTGCGCGTCATCGGCCTGCTGCTGCGATATATCTGACTGGCGCTGTGACATGGCCGCCTGTTGCTGTGAAGCTTCTGACTGGCGCTGCGATGCCTCCGCTTTTTGGTGAGCCGCATCCGCTTCTCTTGTTCTGGCGTCGAGACGGATTTGGCTGCGTTCCGTACTGGCGTTAGTGACGGTTGTTTCGGCCTCTTTTTGCTTGGCTGTTTCCTGCGCGATCGCTACCCGTTGTTTCGCCAGATAGGCCAAATGATCGACCACCGCTGGGTCTTCGTTCTTGTTCGAGGCGTCGTTCGCTTTAAGCAACGCATCGTTGGCTTGTTTCAGTTCGGCCGGAGCGAAATTAATGACTTGCGGATTGTTTTGCGCTGCACTGTAGTCGTTGCGTGCCTCATTCAGACGAGAATTCGGCACCGTGCTGCAGCCTGCCAGCGCTGCAACAGCAATGAGCATTATTGGTAAAAAGCGGTGATTTTGCATGATCAACTCCTCAAACTGGGTGACTATGGGGTTTTGCGGTCAATTTCTTTGCGCAGCACGCGACTGTCTTCCTGCACGGTGGCCGCTGCCTTCTGCGCCTTGGCGGAACGTGCCTTGGATCCTGCCAGCTGAGCATCGACCTGTGCTTGTTCGGCCAGCCATCGGGCGCGATCGTAGTCTTCCGCTGCCATGGCCAGGGTAGCGCGGTCCAGTTTCTCCCGCGCCGCGCGCATATCCGCCGAGGCGAATTCATCACCACCCGCGCTGGTGGCGTTGGTCAGCGCCGCCTTCGATACCGCGATCTGTTCTGTCGGGGGTGGAACGCCCGCGCAACCGGCAATCACGACAGCGGTAATACCGATCCCGCTCATCGTCCGATACCATCGGTGCTTTGAAATGTTTTTCATCGTCTTTTCATCCATTGAGTTAAATGTCGAACACAATCGTTGCAATGAATATCTGTTGCTACTGCATCGATTCCCGATTGTTGATGACAGCGGCCGGAGTTGTTCTGGTCCGCTTTATGCGCTTGCTAGACCCCATTAAGGCTGGTCTTGCGAGCACCCCGGAAAGAACAAAGAAGGCTAGTCGCGGAACCCGGCGCAGTCGGTGCGCTGGCGTACATACGACGAACGATGGGTTCGCGCAAGAGTTTCAATTTATTGTTGCGCGGCTTTCGACCGCTGCGGATTCGTCGCGAGCGCTTGGTTCAGCTCTCGACATGCCGGGGAGGGTTTGCTGCGATCAGCCAGGGAAGTTCCGTGGCGTCTTATTGCGTGGAACCTGCAGTCCGTGCTCGCCGATTCTTTGCTCGCCCAGACCGTCGCCCCCACTTCGCTAAGTTCGTTGAGGCGTCAGTATGTGCTACTCCGACGCCTGAGCCGACTCATCGTGAATAGAGGGACCATGATCGTGCCCTCGGTCAGCGCCCTTGGACGCATCCTGGTTTTGCATTTCAGCCTCACCAAGACGTTCCTTAGGCACCGCGAAGATAGAGACATTGGAGCCCGTGCCCTTGGCACGATACATCGCGATATCAGCCTGCTTCATCAAGGCATCGTACGTTTTCCCGTCGGCCGGATAGACCGCGGTGCCCACGCTGACGGTTATATGAATTTCGTAGCCGTCAATGATATAGGGCTGGCCCAGCCGCGCGCCGATTTCCACGGCGAGTGTGGCAGCGATATCCGAGTTATCGATTTCCGACAGCATGATGACGAACTCGTCCCCGCCGTAACGGCAGGCAGTGTCGGCGCCGCGGATACCGGCGCTTAAACGTTCCGCCAACGCTTTCAGGAGTCTATCGCCGCTGACATGCCCCAGCTTGTCGTTGACGCGTTTGAATTCGTCAAGATCGAGCAGTAACAGCGCCAGTGACTTGTGATTCCTTTCCGCCTGGGACATGGCCTGGTGGAACCGGTCCTGAAGCAAGCTACGATTCGGGAGACCGGTTAGCCCATCGTGGTACGCCAGGTGGCGGGCCTGCGCTTCCTTTTGTGCAAGCTCAATAAGTTCTTGCCGTAAACTAGCATTACGCTCGGCAAGGATTTCAATTCGATGCTGTTGATCCTGCGCGGGTTTGGACTGCTGTCTGTATTTGATTAACGCTGGAGCAGGTTCTTGCTGGTGCGGCGCTCGTTGCGCGCGCGCCGTGGCGGAGCCTGAAGCGATTCCTGTGGTGCCATCAAGACTGTGCCGCTGGCCGTTAAGCTTGTTACTGCGGATTGGACTCGGGTGCCCAGTCCCACTGGTTTGTATGTCGCGCGCCATAGCCTGTTATCTCCTTTTAACATTGCCCCGCCGCAGTCCGTTTCCGAGACGCGGTCTCTATATTCATGCCCCTTAAATCACATTAAAGCGTGTGGATTCTGTGCGTTAGCGCACATAAGCTCGAATGGCTGGCAAGGTGCCGACAGAATTGCTTGGGCCGTTCCGAGCCAGGCAGATGAAAGTCCGCACCGCTGGCATGGGGTTCTTAAAAAACGCAGTCTATAAAGGAAATTCACCAGTGAGGGAGATGCGCTCCAGGCTCTCGCTCAAACGGCAGTCCGTGTATCACGGGTGCAGGATGTTCGGCGAATGGGTGAACATCGGGTGTGTGGGTCATCAGCAACTTCTTATCGCTGACGATTGACAGCCAAATTTTACAGCCAGATAATATTCATAATACACTGATGTGCAATAGCGCACATAATACATCGCGGAGCCCTGAGTAAAATTCGCTTGTGCTTGTGCGAGCGCGCGGCTTTCCGAGTAAAGGAGGTTCGATCTTGCCCGATCCAGCCGAAATTAATCCAATCCATAACCGCCTTCTTGCGGCCTTGCCTGCTGAAGTGTTCGATCGCCTGCGGCCCGATCTGAAGCTGGCCCCCATGCCTCTGGGTAAGGTGATCTACGAATCCGGCGTTGAATTGGAGCATGTTTATTTCCCCATCCCGAGTTGTATCGTTTCGATGCTTTACGTCATGACCGATGGCTCCTCGGCGGAAATTGCCGTCGTCGGCGATGAAGGCATGGTGGGCATCGCCTTGTTCATGGGGGGCGACTCCACACCCAGCCGGGCGTTGGTGCAAAGCGCCGGCCAGGCGTTTCAGCTGAAGGGGAACGCGCTGAAAAGGGAATTCGAGCGCCACACCGGGCTGCAACTTTTGCTGTTGCGTTACACCCAGGCGCTGATCACGCAGATGTCGCAGACCGCCGTATGCAATCGGCACCATTCGGTGGAACAGCAACTCTGCCGCTGGCTGCTATTAAGCCTGGATCGCTTATCCACCAACGAGCTGACCATGACCCAGGAGTTGATTGCCAACATGCTGGGGGTGCGCCGCGAAGGCGTCACCGAGGCGGCGGGAAAACTGCAAGCCCGGGGTTTGATTAGCTATAGCCGCGGCCGCATTACCGTCCTCGATCGCACGGGATTGGAGGCGCAGGTATGCGAATGCTATGCGGTGGTCAAGAAGGAATACGATCGCTTGCTGCTCAACAAAACGAGACACTGATGCCGCTTCCCGCCTGCGCCGGCGAACACTTCTACACGGTTCTCGTCTTACGCGTATCGCGACATTCGGAGTTTCCCTAAGAAAATAGGGCGACCCGAAGCCCGCTCCGCCACTGCCGGATTCAGGCGGCGCGCGAATGGATTACTGCTGCGGGGGCGCGTGCGAGATGGCGGAGCTTGACCACTCTCGGTCGACAGGTTGATGCAGGGCAATCGTTCTCACCGCGGCACACAAGGGGATGCAACGTCATGAATTTCGTCCACAAGCTGTTTCCCGCAGGGCATCTGATCATCAGCGGGATGTTCGTCCTGAGCGCCGCGGTGCTGCTGGTTTATGCGGGCTACGAACTGTGGCAGGTCGTTGTACCCGAGAAAGTCTCCATCGGCGGTCGCTTGGGCAACGTACTCGACGCCATCGCACTGTTGACGATCGCGGTGGCGGCACTGCAACTCGGGCAAACGATCCTCGAGGAGGAAGTGCTGCGCGAGGCCCACATGAGCGCGCCCACGCGCGTACGCCGCTTCCTGTCGCGATTCATGGTCGTGCTGGTGGTGTCGCTGTCGATCGAGGCGCTGGTCGCGACATTCCACTACAGCCGCGAAGATCCGTCCCGCCTTCCCTATGCGGCGAGCATCGGGCTGATGGCGGCAGCGCTGCTCGCGGCGTGGGGCGTCTTCATCCGGCTCAATACCAGCGCCGAACAACTGGAGCCCGAGGCGATGCGCGAAGCCAAAAAGGAAGATGCCCGGATTGATCAAGATCGCAACAAGCGTGCCACCACGAATTGACCGTCTCGTCCGCCGGCGGGTCGCGTCAGGTGGCGGCGGCGGTGACCGAAAGGTGGGCCGCGGCACGTCGGCGCAAGCGAAGTGGGTAAGAGCGCAAAACGAAATGAATCTTTGTAGGGTGTGCGGAGCACAAACCGAAGCGCACCAAACATACATGTTGACGGTGCGCAACGCTGCGCTTTGGCACACCCTACAAAATAGGCTGCCATTTTATTTTGGTAGGCGCTCTAAGGCCCCTCTTCATGGGGGCGGCGTAATGTACGTTACCGAACATACGATGCCTGATCCCCATACTAATATTTAATATTACGTATTACTATGTACGTATTGCGCGTTTTGCATTAGTCGCCGATGCAGGTTCCGGTGTAGACCGGGGAGTAGTTGTTGGCGGCAAACATATCAGAACATGTCTTAGCTGACTTAACACACAGCATTTGCAGCGGAAACCTCGGTGTTCCTGTATCGCTGCTAACTGCCTTG
>JBGPGJ010000021.1:0-12337 GCA_041483795.1 Sulfurifustaceae bacterium | reverse complement strand
CCAGGGCGCAGCCAAATTCGCCGCGCCCGTTCAGCGGCGCGAACACACGTTAAGTGTGCACGCGATTGCCCCGCTTCACCCATGATCGAGCGCTCAGCGGCGTGAATGTCCGCTGGACATTCACGACAACCCCCGTTCACCCTGCCGGGCCCACCAAATATTCTTGATTACCAGGATACGGAGATTTGCTGAAATATAGTGGCAACGTGAGGGCGGACTCGAACCTGCGGTTTGCTTTCCATGCTTCGCGCAAAGTCCAACCCGGCCTTTCGTCGCTACGCGGTCCTGCTTCGCACGAAAGCCGGGGCTCGCTTCTTCGCTGCGCATCCCTGCTGCGCTCGAAGTCCGGCCCAAGCATCCCTGCTTGGGCGTTCGCCGCTTCGCGGCTCACCCTGCCTCGCCCGCTCAGCGGGCCAAAGGTCCACTGGACCTTTGGCAATACTCCGCTTCGCCCTGACCGGGCGTTCGTGGCTCCTGGAGTCGCCCCTCACCCTGCCGGGCCCACCAAACCTACTGGCAGATTTAGTTCTCCAGTCACAACGTGTATTGTTAATCTTCCGCAAAAGTAAGAACTGACGGGACGCGTACATGCATTGGGTTGCACCATCGGAGAAGAACATGAACACCGAAACGTTGGAGAAGCGGCTTTGGGATACCGCCGACCGGTTTCGAGCGAATTCTGGTCTCACCTCCACCGTCGTCCTGCGCGACGATCGAATCGGGTGCGCCCGGGCCAAGCGGGGCAGGACCGTACAACGCCGGCGTGACCTACAGGGTTTTCGGCGTGCCTGGGCGCGGTCAGGGTCGAACCCGAGACGCCGGCCGTGAAGCGTCCCGACCACTTTTCGCACTTAATTAAATTAGATGTATAAACACTTTCAAAACGGCGCGTTCCTTGCGGCACTGAGTGCTTCGCTCCTCGTGCATGCAGTCGTTCTGGCGCAGTTTCCCGGCGCAAGGACAAAACTGGCCAGCGAGGTCTTGCAGGTAACTCTGTTGGCGGGGCCGGCAAGCGATGTGTCCGCAAGAGAACGGTCTCCCGACGCAACGAGGTCGTCCACATCCGTTACCGACAGGCGGCGGCCGCGTCACGAAAGCGCCTTGCCGTCACCGTCACGAGACGTTGTGCCGCAAGAATCTTCGACCACGACGACACCACCTGACAAGGCCAGGTCAACGACGCGACATGCCAGCCAGCTTCCGAATATGATAAGCACGGCCGGTGTGGATGCGGAGGCGGCTGCAGCGGACGCTGGAAGGCGCGCCGCCGCCGAAACGGATGCTCTGGGTGTATACCGCAATGCGCTTGCCGCGCTTGCGAAAAAGTACGAACGCTATCCGGAGCTGGCGCGGTTGCGGCGGTGGCAGGGCGCGGTGACCGTCCGCGTTGCGGTTTTACGCGACGGTAAGCTCGACAATATCTCGATGGTACGTCCAAGCGGCCACGACTTGCTTGACCGCCAGGCCGTCGAGATGGTCAACGAAGCGGCGTCTGCGCTTGAAGTTCCGTACGCACTGAGAAGCCGGGACTTTGCGACGGAGTTATCCATCGTCTTTACCATAGAAGAAAACTGACATTGACCCTAACTGATAGGAAGACCATGAAAAAAATAGCGCGGTGCAGCGCAGTACTTCGGACTCTCGCGGTTGCCTACATCACCGTGAACGTATCGGAAACGGCGACATCAGAAAGCAGGCCGGACGCCGGCCGCGGCGACGTCGTGGTGAGCGCCACGCAGCAGCCGCAGAACAGCTTCGATTTGCCGGTGGCGATCGACAGCGTCGGCAGAGAGCGCATTCAGGAACAGCAGGCGCAAGTCAATCTTTCGGAATCGCTGGGCCAGGTCCCCGGCATGGTGGTGCAAAATCGTCAGAACTACGCGCAGGATTTGCAGATTTCATCGCGCGGCTTCGGCGCGCGGACGACGTTCGGCGTTCGAGGAATCCGGCTGATTGCGGACGGTATTCCGGCAACCATGCCGGATGGCCAGGGCCAGGTGTCGACATTCGACCTGAGTACCGCGCAGCGCATCGAAGTGCTGCGCGGGCCGTTCTCCAGTCTCTACGGTAACGCCTCGGGGGGCGTCATTCAGGTGTTTACCGAAGATGGCCCGGCGCAGGGGACGATGTTACGCACCAGCCTGCTCGCGGGCAGCTTCGATACCCGGCGTGCCGGCGTCGTGGTTGGTGGGCAGGGGGGCGATTTGAACTACATCCTGGACGGTTCGCACTTCGCTACCGACGGCTATCGGGATCACAGCGCGGCAAGCCGGGATTATCTCAACGGCAAGTTCAAGTATGCCGTCAATCAGGACACCAAACTGACCTTGGTTCTCAATGGATTCCACCAGCCGGATACCCAGGACCCGTTGGGCCTCACCAGCGCGCAGGTGGCGGCGAATCCGAAGCAGACGGACCCGGTCGCAACCACATTCAATACCCGCAAGAGCGTCAAGCAGGACCAAGCGGGCCTCGTTCTGGAACAACGCTTAGGCGAACGCGACAGTTTGCAGCTCGTGACATACCTCGGCCAGCGGGACGTCACGCAATATCTCGCCCTTTCGGGTTCCGGCGCGACATCGTCTGGCGGGGTGGTCGATCTGGACCGTGGCTATGACGGTCTTCGCACCTTCTGGACGCACAAGGCCGGGACCGTTGAAAGACCCGTTACGCTCACCGTGGGCGTCGACCTTGGCCGCATGCAGGAGCACCGCCGGGGATTCGTCAACAACAACGGCACGGCGGGGGATTTGCGTCGCGACGAGGACGACACCGTATCGAATAGCGACGTTCTGCTGCAAGGCGAGTGGCGCATCGCCCCCAGCTGGGTGCTGAGCGCGGGGGCGCGGCACAGCCGCGTGGCGTTCGACTCCGCCGATCATTACATCACCGGCCCAAATCCCGACGACAGCGGATCGATCACGTACACCAAAACGAGTCCGGTGGCCGGACTCGTTTTCATGGCGACGCCGGCGCTCAACCTTTACGCGAGTCTCGGCAAGGGCTTCGAGACGCCCACGTTTGCGGAGTTGGCCTACCGGCCGTCCGGCGCTACCGGGCTAAATTTCGACCTAGCGCCGAGCCGCAGCACCAATGCGGAGATAGGACTGAAGGCATTCGCCGGTCTGCACAGCCAGCTCAAACTCGCGCTGTTCAACATCGACACACGGGATGAAATCGTCGTCAACAGCGCCACCGGGGGTAGAACCAACTACAAAAACGCTCCCAGAACCGAACGCACCGGGATCGAGCTGTCCGGTACCAGCGTGCTCGGCGGCGGGTTCGAGACCGCGGTCGCGTACACGCATCTCGACGCGCGCTTTCGCGATTCCTACACAAGCGGCGCACCGCCGACGACCGTGCCGGCGGGCAACCGACTCCCCGGTGTGCCGCGCGATGTCCTGTATGCGGAGCTGGTGTGGAAGGACAAGGACAGCGGCCTGTCAACGGGCTTGGAGGCGCGCGCGAATTCGAAGGTGTATGTGGATGACATGAATTCCGCATCGGCGCCTGGATACGGGATCGCCAATTGGCGCATCGGGTTCGAGCAGCGCGGCAAGGATTGGCGGCTCGCCGAATTCCTGAGGGCTGACAATCTTTTCGACAAGAGCTACATCGGCTCGGTGATCGTCGCTGACACCAACTTCAGGTACTACGAGCCGGCGCCGGGGAGGTCGTGGATGCTGGGTCTGAACGCGAGCATGGGGTTCTGAGCGTCGTGGCGAGCCAGGACGATCGCTACACCAACACCGCCATCCTGCTGCATTGGACCATTGCGGTGTTTGTTATTGGAATGTTTGGTCTTGGCTGGTGGATGATCGGGTTGCCGAAAGGCGAGGAGTCGGTCCGGGCGTACTACTTCAATCTTCACAAGTCCATCGGGATCACCGTCGGCCTTTTCGTTTTGATTCGCGTGGCGTGGAGACTCGCGCATCCTGCGCCCGCCTTTCCCGCCACGCTTCCGAATTGGCAGGCCACAGCGGCCCGCAGTGCTCACCTGGGGCTGTATATTTGCATGGTGCTGATGCCGACGAGCGGTTTCCTGTCATCGTCCTTCAGCAAATACCCCGTGAAGTATTTCGGCTACGCTCTGCCGAAGTGGGCCGGGGAATCGGACGTCTTCAAGCAGTTGTTTAGCGATATCCATTACGCCGGAGTGATTGTCTTGATGACCTTGTTGACGATCCACGTGTTGGGGGCGCTGAGACATCTGCTGCTGGACAAGGGTGTCATGTTCCGGCGGATGTGGCCGCGAACGTGGCCGGCGCTATTGGGCGAGCTTCGCGGGGCGAGTGCCGGTGCGATCAGTTTGCGCCGCGATTCTTCAGTACCGCCACCACGTTAGACTTGCCGGCCTCTTCAGCAATCGTCAGCGCGGTCTTTCCGCGGTTGTCCCGCGCGCTGACATCGGCACCGCTATCCAGGAGCAGCTGAACGGTTTCCGTTTGGCCGTAGCCGGCGGCCCACATCAGCGCCGTCAGATCGTTCTCGTATCGGGCGGTCGGCTGTTCACCCGCGGCCAGCAGCAGGCGCACGATATCCTTTTGACCTTGTCCGGCGGCGTAGACCATGGCGGTTTTGTTGAGGTGATCTTTCATCGCCGGATCGGCGCCGTTTTGCAGCAACAGATTGGCAATTTCCACCTGTCCGTCGAAGGCGGCCGCCATCAGCGGAGTCACCTTTCTCACATTCGCCATATTCACGTCTGCCTTGCGGGACAGCAGCAGCCGCACGCTTTCGATATTTCCATTTTTCGTCGCAATAAGCAGGGGCGTATCGCCGAAACGGTTGCGTGAATTGGCGGCGGCGCCCTCGCTCAGCAGGCGGGCGACGGCATGGGCGTCGTTGTTCCGTGCCGCGATGAGAAGCTGCCTGTTCAAGTCTGCTTCGTCGGCAACCGCCGCCGCCGACACCCAGAAGACCGCCAACACCAGAGCCAATCTACGCATGGTTAACCCCTTTCTCGCACAGAGAGTCCGAATCCTGTCAGATTTTCCAATTGCCAAGAAACCCCGGAAAAGTAGCCAGGAATAAACGTCCTTTTCCCTTCAAGTGGGGATCATAGTCCCGTTCCACGGTACCGCCGTGCAAACGGAAAACTCGGCCAGATGACGATGCGAGACTCGGCACACCGGCTACGATACGAAACGCCCTAATCTTTATATCATAATTACCTTATATTTTGTTTGCATATTGTTTGAAAGTCATGTTTGGTGTATTACTACGCGGCCTTTCTGATCGTCCTCTGTGCTGTAACCGCTTACCGACCGGAGGAAATGTTCGTCGTCCAACTACTCGAAACCGAGGAGGTTTTTGTCATGTGGAAAGCTCGATTTGCAGTAACATCGCTGGCGATGGGGGTGGTCCTGGCAGGAACCCTGTCCTCCGCGATGGCGCAAGGAACACCAGGCGCCGCAACCACGACCGCAGCACCCATGTCCAGCGCGCTCGTGCCAGTGACGCAGGCCATGCTGAATGCGGCCGAGAACGATGGAAAAAATTTCCTGCACTCCAACGGAGCGTATTCGCAGACCCGCTATTACCCGGCCTCGCAAATCAATGCCGGCAATGTAGGCAAGCTCAAACCGGTTTATGTCTTTCAGACCGCGGTACTGGAGTCGATGGAAACCGCGCCGCTGGTCGTGAACGGGGTGATGTTCCTGACGACGTCCTACAACCACGTATACGCCATCGACGCCACGACCGGGAAAGAGTATTGGCACTACAAGCACAAGATGGGGCCGATCACGACGTTCTGCTGCGGCCCGAACAACCGCGGCGTGGCCATCAAGGACGGCAAGCTTTACATGGGCACTCTGGACGCCAAGCTGGTGGCGTTGGATGCGAAGTCGGGCAAGCTGCTGTGGGAAACGCAGATTGCCGATCCCGAGCTGGGCTATTCGGAAACCATGGCGCCGGTGGTCATCGAAGACAAGGTGCTGATCGGAACCAACGGTGGCGAATACGGCATCCGCGGTTTCGTGAAGGCCTTCGACGCCAATGGCGGCAAACTGTTGTGGACCTTTCATACCATCCCGGAGAAGGGCCACGAAGGCGTGTGGGCGGCGCGCGACGCGACCGGCCGCGACATGCATCGCGATATCGCCGCGGAGAAAGCGACGCTTGCCCAGAAAGGCGGGGATTTCTACAAGACGCTCGGCGGCGGTGTCTGGATGGCGCCTGCTATCGACACCAAAACCCGCACTGTGTTCTTCGTGGTCGGCAATCCGTCCCCTGACCTCTACGGCGCGGTGCGCCCCGGCGACAATCTGTATACCGACTCCATGGTCGCCATAGACCTGGACAAAGGCACCTACAAATGGCACTACCAGTACATCGCGCATGATGTCTGGGACCTGGATGCCGTCAGCCCGCCGATCCTCGTGGACGCGACGGACAAGGACGGCAAGACGGTCCCCGCCGTGATCCACGGTGGAAAGAGCGGTCATATCTATGTGCATCGTCGCGACAATGGCCAGTTGATCCGCTTCTCGGAGGCCATGATCCCGCAGGAGAACATGTGGGTCCTGCCGACCGCGCAGGGCGCGCGCATGTTGCCGGGCGCCAACGGCGGTGTCGAATGGTCGCCGATGGCCTTCAACCCGCAGCATCGCCTCGCGTATGCCCTCAACCTGCATCAGCCGATGACTTACCACGTCGAAGCCGCCGCCTATCCCGGCGGCAAGCTTTGGCTGGGTGGGGCGTTCAAGACGATCCCCAGCGAGAAGCAGTGGGGCCGGGTGGCGGCCGTGGACGTGGACACCGGCAAGATCGCCTGGAAGTACGACACGGCGGAACCTTTGATCGGCGGGGCGCTGGCAACGGCGGGCGACTTGGTGTTTTTCGGTGAAGGCAACGGACTGTTCAAGGCGCTGCATGCCAAGACCGGGAAGTCCCTGTGGCAGTTCCAGGCCGGTGCCGGCGTGAATGCACCACCCGTTTCTTACACCGTCAACGGTAAACAGTACGTGGCCGTGGCGGCCGGCGGAAACAACCAGCTTGATTTCAGGCGCGGCAACAGCGTGTTCGTGTTTGCAGTGCCTTAGTCGTGGGAATAGACTTCGGGCCGCCCCTTCGGGCGGCCTTTTTGTTTTTTAAGCACGCAAGCGCGAGTATGAAACTCCGGATCATATTGGCGCTGTTCTTGCTTTTCCCACTCGTTGCCCAAGCCGATGCCATGGCCGGTAAACGCAAGGCGGCAATCTGCGCGGCCTGTCATGGCGCCGACGGTAACTCGCCCAGCGGAACCGTCCCGATTCTCGCGGGACAGACGGCGCGCTACATTTACCTGCAGCTCAAGGACTTCAAGGAAGGTCAGCGCAAGGATCCCTCCATGGATCCGGTGGCGGCCGGATTAAGCCGCGAGGACATGCTCGATCTCGCGGAATACTTCTCGATGCAGAAATTGAGACCCACCGGTTTCGTCGCCGATCCGGCGAAGGTGGCGAAAGGCAGGGCCAAGGCGGAGGAGACGCTGTGCACAATGTGTCATCTCGGCGCATTCTCGGGCCAGAATGAGATTCCCAGGGCGGCGGGCCAACATCCGGAATATATCGCCAAGCAGCTCAAGGCGTTCAAGGCGAGAACCCGCTCCAACGACGCCGGCAGCATGACCAGCGTGGCACAGACTCTCACGGACGAAGACATCGAAAACCTCGCCGAGTTTATCGCCAACCTGTACTAGGCAATGGGCCGGTGCCGCTCACTTCTTTGCGGCGTCGAATGCGTATTGCAATCCGATCCAGATTCCTCGTGGTGGGGCGGCGGAGCGAAACTGCTCCGGCCGGAAAAGGGCGCCGGTGTAGTCATAGGTGTTGTTGAGCCCGGTAAAAACATTTTCCCCGAGCATGCCGAAGGTGGAATATTTCCTGTTAAACAGGTTGTCGATCGTTCCGAATACCCGCCAGCCAGCCGCAAGCTGGTAGCGCATGTCAACATTCACCACGGCGTAGCCCGGGAGCGGTCCGTTGCGGTCCTGGTTGTTCTCGTCGCCGCGGACATATTGGCGCGACGCGGCCATGACACCCACGGCGGCGGACAGATCGTTACTGACGGCGTATTCGCCGCGCAGCTTCAGGATGTCTCGCGGGATGCCGGGGATGCGGTTGCCGGGACTGACGCTGATATTGCCACTACCGTCGGCCTGCGAGTTGTTCGGGCTTGACAGGGTCAGGGGTGTGCGGAACGTGGCGTCGATCAGCGCGTAATTCGCGTTCAGGGTCAGGCGCTCGATGACGGCATTAAGGCCGAGTTCCACACCTTGGCGCCGGGTGGTGCCGACGTTCTGGAAATATCCCGCATTGAGCGCTGCCCCGGCGGCGCTGATGAACTGGATGTCATCGCCGAGATCGGTGCGGAAAAGCGCGCTATTCCAACGCACGGCCGGGCCGAGGCGACCGCGAACCCCGCCCTCCCAGGTTCTGGAGATCACGGGCTTCAGGGGCGGGTCGGCAAGGAATATATTAGGCAGGCTGCAGGGGGCATTCCTGTCGGCGCAGGTGAGTTCCACCGGGTTCGGAACGCGCATGCCTTCGTTGTAGGAAACGTAGCTGGTCAGGTCGGCGTTCGGGTTGTAGGTGATCCCCAGCGCGGGATTGACGCGATGAAAATCGTGATCGCCATTGAGCGCCGTGCCGATCCGGTCGGAGAGCTGAACGCGGGCCTGATTGTACCGGCCGGAAACGGTCAGGTGCACGGTGTCGCCGAGAGCCAGGGTGTCCGTGGCGTAGATGCCGTAGTAGGTGTTGGTGGCGTTGACATGCGTGCTCAGCACGCCGCTGGAAGCAAGCGGCGTGCCGCGGTCCGCGGTAAAGTCGGATTCCTGGGTGTATTGCGTGAAGTCGGTTCGACCGCGGTCGATCCCCGCGCCCAGCGTCAGGCGGTTGGCGCGTCCGGCCCAGTTATTCAGCAGGGAGAGCTGCAACGACGCGCCCAGGGCTGTTTGGTCGGTTTGGGCGACGATATTGGCCGCCGGCATGTTGCCCGGCGCTACCGGGCTCAAGGGATCGAACTGGTCGTTCACATTGCTGTTGTAAGTGCCGGAGTCCAGTCGTCGATAGTAAACATTGCCCGCGGCAAGCGTGCTGTCGGAGAGGGAGCGGCTGGCCTTGGCGTTGACTAAAACAAGCTGATTCAGGGTGCGGTCGGGATAGGTGTACGCCTGGCGCGGGTTGTCGAACATGGAAAGCGGCAGCGCCTGATTCCCGAAGAAGGTGTTGTCGGCGCCCATGAAGCTCACGTCAAAATCGGACGACCCATCCCGCCAACCTGTCTTGGTGAAGAGCTGATTGACCTGGCTTGCATTGTGTTCGGCCCAACCGTGGTCGCGGGAGGTGTTCGCGGTGAGGAATTGATCGACATTTTGTCCGTGCCCGCCCCATTCGACCTGGGCCGTCTTGCGGCCGAATGAACCGGTCGTGGTCTGTGCCGAAAAACCGGGGTCGGCGAAGCCTGACTTCGTGTTGATTGACAGTGCGCCCCCGAGGGTATTGAGGCCGAATACGGGGTTCGATCCCGGGATCAGGTTGACGCTGGAAATGGCGCTCGGGGGAATGAGGTCCCAGTTAACCGAGTCGCCGAAGGATTCATTCACCCGCACGCCGTCGACGAATACGGACAGCCCTTGGGGCGTACCGAGCAGCGGGGAGGCGGCAAATCCGCGGAAGCTTACGTCCGATTGAAACGGATTATTCTGGGCGGCATTGGTATGTACGCCCCCCAGGTTTCGCTCCACAGCTTCGCTCAGGTCACGGGCCTGCTGGCGCGACAGGTCGCGCCCATGAAGTATCTGAACGTTCGCCGGAACCTGATTGACGGGGGTGCCGATGCCCGGCAGGGGTGCGGTGCCAACCACTTCGACTGATGGGGTCTCCGGCTCGGCCGCCTCGTTGTTCGCGTTGGCCGTGGCGGCAAGCATCAGGCTTAAGAGCACCGCAACGCTTGCACGCCGACGACGGCTTGGCGCGATGTTTATTCGCCGCGCCGAATCGAACGTATTGCCCATGGGTCGGTCTCTTGTTGCCGGAGTTGTTTTCTGCATTGCTGAAGCATGACGCGGCGCTCATCCATGGCGGGCGCGCCAGGGAATCTGATTAAGCGATCATTCACCGCAAAGACGCGAAGGGTAAGGCGGAGTTCTCGCGAATGTTCAGAAAACATTCGCACCGGCGAACGGGTGCAACAGATTTTGTTGCACCCTGGGCCGCAATGAACAAACCTTTGCGCTCTTTGTGCTGTACAGGTATGTACGAATGTCGCGGGCGCAGGGAAACGCAGGAGCGACCGCCTTTGCGGTGAGAAATAGTATTTTGGGACTTATTCAGAGCTTCCCTAGCGGATCACCACCCCCCAAGGCAGTTCACCCACCTGGATGTCGCGGATTTTTTCACCCGTTTCCGCGTCGATGACCGACACGGAATTGGATCGTCCATTGGCAACGTAGAGCTTTTTACCATCGGGCGTAACGGCCATGTTCCAGGGACGCTGGCCCACCTTGACCGAGGCGATCGCCTTGTTTGCGGCGACGTCGACGATGGAAACCGATGCCTCTCCGCCGTTCGATACAAACAAACGCTTCCCGTCCGGTCGCATGGCGACGCCATTGGCGCGCACGCCGACCTCGATCGTCGCTACTATCTTTTGTTTATCGGTATCGATGGCAGACACGGTATTGGCACGTTCCGAGGCCACGTAGGCGAACCGGCCGTCGGGGGTGAAAGCGATGCCTCGCGGGCGCGCGCCGACCTTGAGGGAATTGACCTGCCGGCGCTGAGCGACGTCGATGATATCCACGACGTCGGATTCTTCCGCGCTGACGTACAACCATTTGCCGTTGGGGCTGAATTCGGCATGCTCGGGGTTCTTGCCGGTCGTGGTCACACTGAACTGTTTCCGGTTGGTCGATGTGTCGATGAACGCGACCGAATTGCTGAGTTCCACCGCCGCGACCACCCACTTGCCGTCGGGCGAAATGCTTACGCCTTCCGGCGATTCGCCCAGCGGCACACTGCCTAATACCGCCCGCTTGGCGATATCCACGATAACGAGCGCATTGCTCGGCTGGTCGCTGACGTAGGCCATGCGGCCATCGCGCCCCACCGCGATTCCCCGCGGCCTGGCGCCGACCTTGATTTCCGCGATGATTTGATCGCTGGAACAATCTATCAGGGAAAGCGTGCCGGATTTCTCGTTTGGCACGAAGGCTGTCGGTTCCGCAATAGCCAGAATTGGCCAGAAGACAAGAAGTGCAGCTTGTGCAATCTGTTTTGAGTTCATGCGTGGGTTTCCCTGGTCGATAGACACGAGCGAATCGTCTGGTCCAAACATATCCGGTGGCGAGACACAACCAATCCGTGCGGACAGGCCCGCGCAAAATAGCAGACGGGCACACGCGTCGCAAGACTGGCGCCCATCGTCGTATCCTCGTCACGGGAGACTTCGCTATCGGTTCTTCCGATCAGGCGTGTTGCGGGTCTTTCGACGGCTAATCGCCGTGCTTGATTCTTAATATGTCTTGCGCTTGAGATCGCTTAGGAGGGAAAGCCAACGAATTCCGTAACGATCAGGGCGTGCGCGCCGTCTAGGTCGACCGGCCACAGATCTCGAAATAGGTTTCGACCACGTTCCAACTCTTGTCCGCCACGCTATGCAGTCGCTTACGGAATTGTTCCGCCAGCAGGAGTGGGACTTTAGCCTCCCATTTTCGTACGGCTTCCTGCGTACAGACAAGACTCCGCTCGAGGAATATCTCGGCCAGGTCGCGCGGTTCAGTTTTTAGCCCGTGCGCCAGAGCACCACCCCGCCTACGGATCGGTGACGTACTTCCCCAGCCAGTTGAAAACGGTCCCGCTCCTCTCAATATGAAGGCTCGGCAACAGCCCCGGCAGAAGAACTGGCGCTACCCAACACAGTACGGGCGGGCCGTTCTTTTACCGTGACCCACAATCTGGACACTTTAATGGCTTGGCATCCTTGTCGAAGGGGCCGTCATACGCCGAGTGCGCTCACGGCTCGCGGTGCGCAAAATAGGTTCGCGCCTGGTTTAAGATGGTCCACCGCTTCATAGCTCGGGAAAGCTGTTACTTGGCTGGTGCAGGCTTTGAAACTGCCTCGGCTGCGGTCTCAGCGTCGCGTTTCCTTTTATACCAGTAAAACCCGATACGCTCGCGCAAGGCGAGAGCGCTGGCTTGCAGACCCACCGCGGTTGGCAAATATCCTAGTGGACTGAGGTCGTCCTTGCCGATAGTGGTGAATCCCATGGGTGCTGGCACGACATCCAGGCCGGATTCGACGAACGCCCATTGGGCGCGCGCCATATGCCAGGCGTGGGTGACGAGAT
>JBGPGJ010000020.1:0-12582 GCA_041483795.1 Sulfurifustaceae bacterium | reverse complement strand
TGAAAAATACAAGAACGTTCACCGCAAAGACGCAAAGAGCGCAAAGTGAAAAGAGGATTCAGAGTGGTTTGTTTTAGCCCTATCGCTTTTCTTTGCGTCCTTTGTGCTGTGCAGGAAGCACGAATGTCGCGGGCGCAGGGATGCGCAGGAGCGACCGCCTTTGCGGTAAATAATCATTAAATCAGAGATTCCTTAATTACGACTCGGTCTGAGAGAGGATTGGTGGAGTTTTCAAGATAAAGGAGAACGTTAAATGTCCTATGCAATTCGTATTCACGAGACAGGTGGCCCCGAGAAAATGCGTTGGGAACAAGTCGAGGTCGGAAAGCCCGGTCCCGGCGAAGTGCGCGTGCGCAATGCGGCCATCGGCGTCAACTTTCTAGATACTTACCACCGCACCGGACTGTATCCCATGCCGCTTCCGCTCACGCTCGGTATGGAAGGCGCCGGAGTGGTCGAGGCCGTTGGGCCGAAGGTGAAAGAGTTAAAGGTCGGCGATCGCGTCGCCTACGCGCAACCGGTTGGGGCGTACGCGGAAGTTCTGCTGCGCCCGGCCGAGCGCTTAGTGAAGATTCCGACCGGTATCGATGACAAGACCGCCGCGGCCATGATGCTCAAGGGCATGACGGCACAGTATCTCTTGCGGCGCACCTATAAAGTGAAGAAGGGCGACACGATACTGGTGCACGCCGCGGCCGGCGGTGTGGGTCAAATCCTGTGTCAGTGGGCGAAATATCTCGGTGCGATTGTCATCGGCACCGTGGGCAGCGATGAAAAGGCCGTACTCGCCAAGAAGGTGGGATGCAAACACATCATTGTCACATCCAAGGAAAAGTTTTCGCAGCGGGTAAAGGAAATCACGAAAGGGGCCGGTGTGCCGGTGGTTTACGACGGTATCGGCAAGGATACGTTCACGGATTCGCTCGATTGCCTGGCGCCGTTAGGGTTGATGGTGAGTTACGGCAATGCGTCCGGCGCCGTGGCGCCGATCAATATCGGCATTCTGAGTCAGAAAGGCTCGTTGTTCCTGACGCGTCCGACGATCATGACCTACGTCGCCAAACGTGAAGACCTGGTGCAAAGCGCGCGCGAGCTGTTTGCGGTCGTGAAGCAGGGAGCGGTCAAGATTGCCGTCAATCAGACCTATCCTTTAAGAGAAGCGGCGCAAGCCCACCGCGACCTGGAGGCGCGCAAGACGACGGGCTCGACAATCCTATTGCCGTGACGGGTGAACCCCTCAAAAAACTAAATTGATAGACGCAATTCGGTTCGTCGCGCGTGGTTTGCCGATCGACGACTCTTGATATTTCGCGAGATTCCGGCGAACGGGATTACCGGTATCGACGAATCATTTGTCCTTGCTCGTCACTTCACTTCGAGATTGTGACCAGGGTCACGGCATTGACCAGGCTGTTGGCCAGCACAAAGTCGCCGTCCCGCGTGACCGAGGTATTGCGCACGATGTTGCCACCACCCGGGATCGCCCAGCTTTGGAATTTCTCGGTCTTGGGATCGAAGCGCACGACCGTATTCGGCGTCGATTCGGACTCGCTGTACCAGATGACGTCGTGGATCGCAGAGATGCCGTAGGGCGCGGACTTCGGCCCGCTCGGAGACTGCCATTCGGTCACTTTGCCGGTGGCGGGATCCAGCCGTCCCAGAAAGCCGCGCGAATAGTCGCTGTACCAGATCATGTCGTCGCTCGTGATCGTGAGGCGCCGCGGACGGGATGCAGGATCGGGCAGCGCGTACTCGCGAATTTGCAGCGTCTTCGGATCGACCCTCGCCACCTTGTTGGTGCCGAACTGGACGACGAACAGCGTGCCCTTGGAATCAAACGCCATGCCGTAGGGACGCGACTTCGGCGTGGGCGGCGTGAGCAGCTTGATCTCTCCGGATTTCGGGTCGAGCCGTCCGATGAGGTTGGCGTTCTGAACGGTAAACCAGAGGATGCCGGCCTTGTCGAAGAGCAGCGTATGCGGGTCTTTCGCGTTCGGGTCCGGCATCTTGTATTCGGTGACCGCGCCCGTCTTCGGTTCGAGCTTGCCGATCAAGGCTCCGGTGTTGCCGGTGTACCAGATGTTGCCGGCCGTGTCCTCGACCAGGCCGTGCGGCCCGGAGTGAGGCGTCTTGAGAGAATATTCCCTGATCTTGCCGGTTTTCGGATCGACCCGGCCGAGCACATTGTTCATTTGGCCCGTGTACCAGAGCGACCCATCCTTCGCCGCCAGCGGATCGTGCGGCCGCGAACCGGGCGTCGTCGCTTGAAACACCTTCATCGACACCTTGGCCGGTCCCGCGACCACCACGGCGGCGGGCTTGTTCTTTTCCGGGTAGTTCTTCACCAAGTACGGCGTGAGCGTCGCGATCTCCTCTTTTGACAGCGGCACGCCATGGTTGGTCATCATGCGCATGACGGTGTCCCAGCCCTTGGCCGTGTACCCGTTGCCGGTACGCGCCTCCAACGCATGGCAGCTCATGCATTTCGCCGCGGCAACTTCCTTGCCCTTTCCTTCGGGCAATTCCTGGCTCCGGGCCGGAAGCGCGGAGCACAGCACAGCGGCTGCCGCCAAATGCAGCAGTGATTTTCTCAACGTGGTTCCTTCGTGCCCACTGCCTGGCGCCGCAACAGGAAAATCCGGATTCGGGTGGCCCGTGCGCAGGAAGCGGGTATGCGTGTCCATAACCAAATGCTTCGAGGGCTTTTTCGCGCGCTCATTTCTCCTCGCGCCCATCTCCAGCATGCGCGCCTCGACTTCGCGCTGCGTCGTCTGCGGCACGGGTATGAACCCATCGTTCGATACCGACTGCACCGGAACAGGAGACGGAATCGGTGATTCGGCGAAAGCGAGTTTTTCAAGTTCTTCTGGGGAGAGCATGCTCATGGTGTCCTCCGGTGGGTTGGTCTAACGGAAGGTTTCTTTAACTTGACCGCATTTATTCTGTCACAGATCGCATAGACACGGTGACAGGGTTTGACGAGCGGCCGCCGGCGGGCGGCCTGCCGCCCGATCGCCTCGATCCCGCGGCTTTTTTCCAGAACCGGAACGGCCGGAACTTGGCGGCAATCTGGTATTTTCGGCGGTCTTACAGTGCCGCTGCGATTGCTTTACCCATGTCTTGCGTATGCGCCTGGCCGCCGATGTCCGGCGTGCGCGGGCCGTCGGTCAGTACTGTTTCGATGGCGCGCACGACGGCGGCGGCGGCGTCAGAATGCCCGAGATGTTCGAGCATCAGGGCGCCCGACCAGATCTGGCCGATCGGATTGGCGATGTTCTTGCCGTAGATGTCCGGTGCCGAGCCGTGCACCGGCTCGAACATGGATGGAAACTTGCGCTCCGGATTGAGATTGGCCGACGGCGCAATGGCGATGGTGCCGGTACAGGCGGGCCCGAGGTCGGAGAGGATGTCACCGAAAAGATTCGAGCCGACCACCACGTCGAATCGCTCCGGATGCTGGACGAAGTGCGCCGTCAGGATGTCGATGTGGTATTGATCGGTGCGCACATCCGGATAACGCGCCGCCATCGCGCGGAAACGCTCGTCCCAGTAAGGCATGGTGATGGATATGCCATTGGATTTGGTGGCCGAAGTAAGATGCTTCTTCGGGCGGCTTTGCGCCAGATCGAAAGCGTATTTAAGAATGCGGTCCACGCCGTGGCGCGTGAAAATCGTCTCCTGCACCGCCATCTCGCGTTCCGTACCCTCGAAGATCCTGCCGCCGACCGAGGAATACTCACCCTCGGTGTTTTCGCGCACGACGATGAAATCGATGTCGCCGACTCCACGCCCCGCGAGCGGCGAGCGCATGCCGGGCATCAGTCGCACCGGCCGGATGTTGGCGTATTGCTCGAACTGCCGGCGGATTGGGATCAGCAGGCCCCATAGCGAGACGTGGTCGGGCACGCCGGGAAAGCCGACGGCGCCGAGGAAAATAGCATCGTGGCGGCGAATCTGCTCCAGTCCGTCTTGCGGCATCATGCATCCGTGTTTTGCATAGTACTCGCAGCTCCACGGAAACTGGTCCCACTGAAATTGAATACCGAATTTCTTGCCGGCCGCTTCCAGGACGCGCATGCCTTCGGGGGCCACCTCTTTGCCGATGCCGTCACCGGGGATGACCGCGATTTTGTATTTGTGCATGCTTAGTCCTCGGAGAAAAAGTTCATGAATTCCGTGTACACCAGGTCCGAAACTTCCTCGGCCAGGTAGTGCCCCGCGGGTAGCGCGTGGCCGCGCACGTCGGTTGCCACCTTCGCCCAGTCGTCGAGCGGCTTGAACAGACGCTCGATCACACCATTCTTGCCCCACAGCGCCAGCAGTGGACAGCCGATCTTGCGACCGGCTTTTTCGTCGATGCGGTCGTGTTCCAGATCGATGCTCGCGGCGGCGCGGTAGTCTTCGCAGTTGGCATGCACTGTCGCCGGATCGCCAAAGCAGCGCAGATATTCCGCCAGTGCTTCCGGGGAAAACGGACTCATCCCCGCCGATCCGCTGCCGATTTTCTTGCGCAGATAGAACTCCGCGTCGGCATTGATCAGGGTCTCGGGAAGCGGCGCCGGTTGGATCAAGAAGAACCAGTGGTAGTAGGCGCGCGCAAACGCCATGTCGGTTTGCTCGTACATGGCCTTGGTCGGGGAGATGTCGAGCACGGCGAGCTTGCGCACGGATTGCGGATGGTCCAGCGCCAGGCGGTGCGCGACGCGCGCGCCGCGGTCGTGGCCGGCGACGAAAAAGCGATCGAAATCGAGCGCGCGCATCACCCCGACCTGGTCCTGCGCCATTTCCCGTTTCGAATAGTTGTCGTGATCGGGCCGGCCCTCGGGCTTCGAGCTGTCGCCGTAGCCGCGCAGATCGGTCACCACTACCGTGAACCGCTGCGCCAGGCGCGCGGCGACTTTATGCCAGATCGCGTGGGTTTGCGGAAACCCGTGTAGCAGCAACAGTGGCGGGCCATCGCCGCCGACGCGCGTATTGATTTCGATGTTGCCGACGGCGATACGCCGGTGTTGAAAAGCCGGAAACAGTTCCATAAGTTCGGATCACAAGGGAAGCGCGAGGAGGCTAGAGTACAACCCGCAGCGGCAAAATCACAGACCGCGGCAACTCCCGGCACAGGTCCAAACCTCCCTTCGCCTCAATCACTTTCGTGATCCTGTGCGCCATTGACCGGGTTCAGTAAAATGCCACGCTATGGTTTCCGATACCGAACGCACCACGGCGCTTTATCGCGGCCGCTTCGCGCCGTCACCCACGGGACCGCTGCATTTTGGCTCGCTCGTGGCGGCGGTCGGGAGTTTACTGCAAGCGCGCTCGCAAAACGGCGCATGGCTCTTGCGCATCGAAGATCTCGATCCGCCGCGCGAAGTGCCGGGCGCGGCGGACGAAATCCTGCGCACGCTTGAGCGGTTGGGCATGCCGTGGGACGGTGCGGTGGTGTACCAGAGCGCTCGGGTTGAGGCCCATAACCAAGCGATTGAGAATCTGCGCCGCGCCGGCCTGCTTTACGCCTGCGGTTGCAGCCGACGCGAGATTGCCGATTCGAGTCTGCGCGGAATCGAAGGGCCGGTCTATCCGGGCACCTGCCGTGAAGGTCTGCCGATAGGGCGCGACGAGCGCGCGCTGCGCGTACGGACCGACGGTGCGAATGTGAAATTCGAAGATCGCTGGCAGGGTAGGCTCGAAAGCGATCTCGAACGCGACGTCGGCGACTTCGTCGTGCGGCGCGCGGACGGATTCGTCGCGTATCAATTGGCGGTGGTGGTGGACGATGCCGCGCAGGGCATCACCGAGGTCGTGCGCGGTGCGGATTTGTTGTTCTCGACACCGCGTCAACTGTATCTGCAACGCTTGCTCGGCGTGCCCGCACCGCGCTACGCGCATTTGCCGGCAGCGGTAAACGCACAGGGTGAAAAACTTTCCAAACAAACCGGCGCTCTGCCGGTCGCAACCGAGCCCGCGCTACCGCTGCTGCGGCGCGTGCTTGCTTTCCTCGGTCAGGATGCGCCTCCCGAGCTTGAGCAAGGAGGTCTCGAAAGTTTCTGGCGTTTCGCGATCGCACGCTGGGATTCGGGGCGCGTGCTGCGTGTGCGCTCGATGTCGTTGTGATGTTCGCGCTACCGCGCGATTTTTTTCCAAGTTGTGTCCGCTTCGCGGACGATGAATCGCAATACTTGCGGTTCTCGCACCGCGGGCGAGGTACTTTTCTTTGTTCGCGCAAAGAAAATTACCCCAAAGAAACGCGCCCCCGGAGGCGCTGAAATCTCCCCTGCGCTTCTCGCCCGCTTCGGCGCTCGCCTCAACTCGCCGGCGGCTGAACAACGCCGCTCGGGCTCAAACACGAGGCGAGCGACATCCCCGCTGCGGGCTGCGCTGCTCGGGCAGCGCCTACGGGGTATCAACAACAAACCCACCAGCGCACAACACGCTTTGGGCTTGAGCCACTTGTACCTACCCGGACAAAGTATGTTATCCGGTAGGATCGCAGTCTAATGTTGTTATCAGTAGGACTGCGGTATATTTCCGCTCACGCCTGCTCGTCACCCAATCACAATGGACTGTTATGCAGCGACTTTTCAACCTGTGCCCATGTGCTAGCCCGTTGATGTCGGTCAATGGGCCGTCTAATCATCGTTATGCATCGCGAGATGCCTGAGCAACCCGATCCCGCAACTACGCTTCGAGCAATCGTCTCGGAAGGAATTGCGATCGACCTGTTTCACGCTCACGAAGCAGCTTCGCTTAGCTGGGAGATCGGAGAGAAAGCCGACGCCATCAACCGTGCCACTTTCGGAGCATTCTTCGGGAGCATCCAGATCATATTCGGACGATTTCAAGCTCTCTCGGTGGCACGAATGTTTGAATGCTCGAGTGCGAGATTTACGCTTCGCACCATTCCCGGAGCTATCTCCGTATTGCGAGCGCATCGTCATGCCCTTCCGATCGAGCAACGGCCCGGACTTGAAGATGAACTCTGTCGGCTTGGTGCAGAAAAACACGAACTTTCTGCTCTTTCTGATGAAGAACTTACAACATTCGTTGCAGATTTCTTTGAGAGTCGGTTACGGAATATTGTCGTCGGTGAGCTGACGGGGGATGAATTGCTGGAGAACGTGAAGCTACTTCGAGACAAGGTCCTGGCCCATCATGAGCACGTGGACTTCGACGCGATGAGGAAACCTACGTACGTAGAGTTCGACGCCCTGCTGCAGTTTGCGCGGGAGTTCGTTTCGGCAGTTGGATTTGGCTACTTCAGCATCGCCTATACCGATGACAGCGGCGCATACGGACTCGATTTAGATGCGACACGTTCCACGAGGTCCCTACGTCGTCTATTGGCGCGCGTAGGCGTACCGGGCGATGATGCCTAACCATTGCATGGAGTTCGCCCGCTCCGCGGGCCGGACCGCTCCACCGCTACGCGGTTCCGCGGCCGCTCGTGCGAATCGTTAGCTGTCGAGAGGATAGATGGACTGGCTGACCTTTTTTAGTAACGTCATCAATTCGCTAGTCTGGCCAGTAGCGATCTTGGTTATCGTTTTTCTGTTGCGCGATCCACTTGTCAAACTCGTACCGCTTCTTAAGAAGCTTAAGTACAAGGAATTTGAGCTTGAGTTCAGCCAGGAAGTCCGCGAACTGAGGCAATCAGTTGAGCGGGAGCTGCCTGCGGCAGAGGATCCGCGAAGTTTGGGAAGCCGGGAACGGTTGAGGCAGCTCGCTGATATTTCCCCGAGATCGACAGTTTTGGAGGCATGGCTCGAAGTCGAATCCGCTGGTGCGGAGGCTGCCCGCCGGCACCGGCCAGAGCTTGGTGAAAGAGACGTCCGCAATTGGCTTAAAGTGTTGGACGCTCTGGTTCGTGCAAACGTCGTCGACAAGGAGCGGTTCTTTCAACTTCAGGAACTCAAGATGCTGCGAAACCGTGCGGCTCACGTCGAGGACTTTGAGCTGTCTGCAGCAAATGCACACGAGTTTGTGGACGTTGCGACTCGAATGGCTGCCTATCTGCGTAGTGTGTGAAGAAACAGCTAACAAGCCGGTGGAGCGCGACGTGGCCTTCGGCCGCGCCACTCACCGGCGACGTTAGGTTCACCATGAGAGTCCTACGTAACGCGGCGGACTAAGACTATGGTTACAAACGTTAGAGCGGCAGATCTCCGGGAGAAGTCGGATGAAGAGTTGGCCGAGTTCATGGCGGGTTGGAAGCAAGACACAGGGAACTACATTCTTTGTGAAATGGAATTCAAGCGCAGACAGAATATTGGAAACGAAAAACGTGGCTGGATATCTCTTGGTATTTCAGTAGTGGCCTTGCTCGTTGCCGTTGTGGCTTTTGCGGTCAAACAATGCGCCTAACCAATCAACATAAGGAGAAGTCATGAATCAAGAAACAGGAGGTAGCGGCGTCGTCACGCTTCTGATGTTTATTGTCTGGTGCGCGGTTATTTCTGTGCTTTCTCATTTCTTAGCAAAAGAAAAAGGAAGAAACGTCGCGTTATGGACTGTTCTCGGAGCAATCCCTTTCGTGAACTTCATTGCCATCTGGTACTTTGTCGGAGCGGCTAACTTCCGTCTCGAACGAAAAGTCGATCAGATTCTTGAAACGCTTGGAAAGCGTTAAACAAAAAAACTAGGGTCAGAGCAAAGTATTCCCTAATATTCCACTCGCGTCATTTCGCGCGCCTGCGTCCGTTACTTAACGCGGCGCACGGTCGAGGCATCCTGTCCGAACAAGATGCGTTTCTCCGCGTCGCTGAACGATGTACGGGTGTTGATCGTTTTTGCAATTTCGTAGGCGCGCACTACCGCCGGCCGCTCGGCCACGCGGCGGAACCAGCGCGCGAGGTTGGGGTAGTCATCGAGCTTCTGGCCTTGGCGTTCGTATGGAGCGATCCACGGGTAGCAGGCCATGTCGGCGATTGAATACGGGCCTGCGACGAACTCGCGGTCCGCGAGTCGCCGGTCGAGCACGGCATACAGGCGCGACGTCTCCTTGACGTAGCGCTCCGTCGCGTACGGGATGCGTTCGGGCGCATAGAGGCGGAAGTGATGATTTTGGCCGGCGAAGGGGCCGAGCCCGCCTATCTGCCAGAACAGCCACTGAAGCGCCTCCACCCGCCCGCGCAGGTCCTGCGGGATGAAACGTCCGCTCTTATCGGCGAGATACAGCAGGATCGCACCGGATTCGAAGACGGAGATCGGTTCGCCGCCCCCGGCGGGTTCGTGATCGACAATGGCGGGAATCTTGTTGTTGGGCGATATCCGCAGGAATTCGGGGGCAAACTGCTCGCCCTTGCCGATGTTAACGGGCACGATTCGATACGGCAGTTTCGTTTCTTCCAGAAAGATCGTGATCTTATGTCCGTTGGGAGTGGTCCAATAAAAAAGCTCGATCATTTGCGTACTCCGCCGATGCGTACCGATCATTGTCGCCGTCTTCAACCGCCCAGACTAGCAGTAATATAAGACCCATGAATTTTCCGCAGTCAAATCCGGCTATACGATTCCTGGGTCGCGTCGTGAATGCCAAGCCGGAGGAACTGCGCGTGCTGTTTCTCTCGTTTGCCTATTTTTTCTGCCTCCTCTGCGGTTACTACATCCTGCGACCGCTGCGCGAGGAGATGGGCATCGCCGGCGGCGTGCAGACGCTGCAATGGCTGTTCACCGCGACCTTTATTGCGATGCTCGCTGTAGTGCCGCTCTTCGGTTGGGTCACGGCGCGCTTTTCACGCAGCACGTTCCTGCCGCTGGTCTACGTCTTCTTTATCGTCAATCTGCTGTTGTTCTTCGGCGCGTTTCAATTTGAAGCAGCGCGCGTCTGGACGGCGCGGGTGTTTTTCGTCTGGGTGAGTGTGTTTAATCTGTTCGTGGTATCGGTGTTCTGGAGTTTCATGGTGGATATCTACACGAACGAGCAGGGGCGACGGCTGTTCGGCTTCATTGCGGCTGGCGGCAGCATCGGCGCGATCGCGGGGCCCGCGCTCACGGCATTGCTCGCGGTGCCTATCGGTCCGGTGAATCTGCTGCTGATTTCCGCGGCGTTTCTCGCTGCCGCCGTCATGTGTATTCGCGCGCTGTCGCGCATCGCGCCCGGAGCGGACGCCGAGGAGGCGGACACCACCGCGCTCGGCGGCAGCGTGTTCGACGGACTCACGGCGCTCGCGCGCTCGCGCTATCTGCTCGGCGTGGCGCTCTTCGTCGTCGGGCTTACGGTAGTCGCGACCTTCGTTTACTTCGAGCAGGCGCATGTCGTGGCGCGCACCTTCAAGAATTCGGGTGATCGCACGGCGTTCTTCGCCGCGATGGATCTCGCGGTCAATGTGCTCGCCGTGTTGCTGCAAGCGTTCGGCACCAGCCGGCTCGTGCGCTGGCTCGGACTGACGGCGGTACTCGCACTTATGCCGTTTGCGAATGCGGCCGGTCTCCTATTACTCGGTGCGACGCCGCTCCTCGGCGTACTCGCCGGATTTCAGGTGCTGCGGCGTGCGGGCGATTACGCCCTCACGCGCCCGGCGCGCGAGGTGTTGTTCACCGTGGTGGCGCGTGCGGAGAAGTACAAGGCCAAGAACGTTATTGACACGGTGGTGTACCGCGCGGGCGATGCGCTCGGCGGTTGGATCTTCGCTACGTTCACGGCGTTCGGCTTCGGCCTTTCCAGCCTCGCGTATATCGGTGCGGTCATCGCGGCTGCGTGGTTTGCGCTCGCGCTTTGGCTCGGCCGTATCGAAGAACGCCGCGCCGCCGAACGGACGCATACGATTTTTATGCGCCCCGGGCAGCAATAAGACGTATGCTAAGAAAGTATCTATGGTCAAACAGGATTCATTACGTGCGCAGGGTATATCACGACGCGATTTACTGCGGCTCGCGCTCGGCGCCGGTGCGCTCGCATTGTGCGACGTGGCGATGACAGCCCCGATGTCGTTACGGCGAGCGATTCCGCGCACGCGAGAGCTGCTTCCCGTCATCGGTCTCGGCACTTACCAGACATTCGACATCGGCACGGCGGAATCCGAGCGTGCGCCGGTGCGCGAAGTATTGCGCGAGTTCGTGCGGCTCGGCGGCAGCGTCGTGGACTCATCGCCTATGTACGGCAAATCGGAAGGCGTGGTCGGCGATCTCACTGCGGAACTCGGCGTGCGCCAGCAGCTCTTTTTCGCCACCAAAGTCTGGACCAGCGGCCGCGAGGCCGGCATCCAGCAGATGGAGCAGTCGTTCCGACGCATGCGCACGCCGCGAATCGACTTGATGCAGGTCCATAATTTGCTCGACTGGCGCATGCATCTTGCGACACTGCGGCAATGGAAAGAGCAGGGCAAGGTGCGCTATATCGGCGTCACCCACTACACCGAGAGTGCGTATGGCGAACTCGCGCGCGTCCTCGAAACCGAAGAACTCGATTTTGTGCAACTCAATTACTCGATCGTCGAGCGCGACGCCGAGCGCCGCCTGTTGCCGTTGGCCGCGGCGCGACAGGTGGCGGTACTCGTCAACCGCCCGTTTGCGCAGGCGGCGTTGTTCGGTAGAGTGCGCGGCAAGCCGCTGCCGACTTGGGCTGCGGAGGTCGGTTGTGCGAGCTGGGCGCAGTTCTTTCTTAAGTTCGTGATCTCGCACCCGGCGGTCACGTGCGCCATCCCGGCGACGAGCAAGGTCACACATCTCGTCGACAACATGCAGGCGGGTATGGGGCCGCTGCCCGATGCCGCCCTACGCGAACGCATGGCGCGCCACATCCGCGAGCTATAACGGTTCACAGTTCTTTTACGACGTGGAAGACCGCAAAATTGTCCGGGCTCGGGTGCACGGAGAAGCCGAGATTGCGCACGAATTCCAACATGTGTCGGTTTTCCGCAAGCACATCTCCCTCCATGAGTTCGAGGCCGCGCGACCGCGCGTGCTCGATTATTTGCGATAACAGCCGCGTGCCGATGCCTTTGCCCTGCCATTCGTCCGCCACGACAATAGCGAATTCGCAGCTCTTGCCGTCGGGGTTCGTGAAATAGCGGCCGACGGCGAGTTCAACTTCTTTCCCGTGTTGAGTGGCGACGGCGATTAGCGCGAGGTCGCGATCGCAGTCAATATGCGTGAAGTGCACGAGCATCTGCGGCGTAAGCTCGCGCAGGGCTTGCATGAAGCGGAAGTATTTGGATTGCGGCGACAGATTGCGCACGAAGGCTTGTTCGATCGAGGCATCTTCCGGTCGGATCGGCCGAATAACGATTTCGGTACCGTCGGGCAGTTGCCAACGGGTGGTAAGCTGATCCGGATGGGAGTGGATCGCCATATCGGGTAACGTTCGAGACGAGAGCGCGTCGTCCAGTTTTCGCGGTTCGAATCGAGCATATCCGAATCGGTCGCAAATTTCCCGGTGGATCGCCGTGTATGCCGCGAGCGCAAGACGACAGCCGCGGCGGACGGCAAAGCGCCGGCGATTTTTGGTTAATTCGCACGTCGTCTTATTTCGTCAGGTTGCGGTAACATCGCACACCATGAACTTTCCTTCCATTCGTCGGTGGTTAAAGCCGCGCTGGCTGCGGCTTGCGTCGCTCGTCGTTCTACTTCTGGTCGCGGTGTTCGCCCTTA
>JBGPGJ010000019.1:0-12675 GCA_041483795.1 Sulfurifustaceae bacterium | reverse complement strand
CGGGGGTAGCGGGGCAGGTTGTGCTTTGCGTATCGGGGAACGGCACTGATTGCACCGGTGCTCCCGATACCTGGCAGAACGGTTGGATTCTGTTCTGGGATCAAAACCGATCTGGGACTTTTGCAGCGGCAGACAACGACGTGATGATTAAGGCCCACGGTCCACTGCCGCCAAGTATTAAAGTGACCACTAACCCGCCGGATATTCGGATCACTAGCTATGACCCGATCGGGGCTGCACAGGGCGGGCTTGCCAGTATTAAGATTACCAATACCCAGATCAACCGCGACCGCCTGCTTTGCCTGAACACCTTGGGTCAGGTTTCTATCCGCCCGATCTGCTAGATGCCGACATCATGAAACGAGTTCCTTCTTTAAGAATGAATTACGGAGCGCGAAAAAGAATTGCTGGATTTACCATGGTCGAGGTCCTCGTGGCGCTGTTCGTTTTAGCGGTAGGGTTGCTTGGTTTGGCAATGCTGCAAACAACTGGTCTGCGCCTTAACACGAATTCTTATGCCCGCAGCCAGGCGACGTTTCTTGCCTACGACGTTATCGACCGCATGCGCGCGAATCGTCCAGCATTTTCCAGAGGGCGTTACGATGTTTCCGACTTCACGGCCTATAGCGGTGTCTGGACGTCGTATCAAGGCTGCAAGGGCACCGGTCAGTCCTGCAACTGCGACACCAATGAATGCAACTCGGACACTCTAGCGTTATACGACCTCGGGCGTTGGTACGAACGGCAGTATGACTCGGGTAACCCGGACCGGACCTTACTACCCGGTGCACAAGCGGCGTATACGGCATCACCAACACCCCGCGCCGCGACGATTAGCAGAGATCCGGTTAACACAAATTTAGTAACGGTGACGATGGTCTGGCAAGAGCAGGACCAACAACAGGGTGCAATTGGTATGCAATTAAAGACGCAAACTTGGCAAGCAGAGATACGTCCATGGCCGGTCCCATAACGATGCGCGTCCGAGGTTTTAGTCTCGTTGAGCTGATGGTGGCGCTCACCATCAGCCTGATCATTCTGGCCGCTGTTTCGGTCATGTTCGTGAACACAAGGCGCGCCTATGACACACAGGATCGTCTCGCACGGGTGCAGGAAAATGGCCGTTTTGCGATGCTTTATCTGATGCAGGACATCCGCACGACCGGGTATTTGGGCTGCCAAACCGGCCAAATCTCTTCAAATCCGGCCAAGTTCCAAAACATGTTGGATCCTGGAAATGGCGGTACGGGATACGCGTTCACGCTCGGGATACCCATTGAAGGCTTTGAAGGAGGAGATACAACCAACAGTATCGCGACGTCGACGACGTGGAGCCCCTCCGGAAACAATCAGTTTCCCGTCGGGGCAGCAGCTGGGGCGAACAGTCCTGACATGCTCACGATTCGTACTGTTGATCCAACTTCGATCCGATACCTGACCGCACCGTTATCGAATGCCCAAACCGATGATCTGCCGGTGAATGATGTGTCGGTCTTCAATGTTAACGACATCGTCGCAGTAACAGATTGCAATGCGCTCGACCTGATGCAGGTCACCGGTATACAGACCACTCCCCCACGAATTCAACACAATATCGGGGGCGCGTTCGTTCCCGGCAATGCCACCAATCGGCTGAGCAGGGCATATGGAATGCCGGACGACACGATCTCTACCCTAAGGGCGGTAAAAATCTATCGGTATACCACCCGGCGTTATTACATTGCGCCGAATCCGAATCAGATTCCATCGTTGTACATGGATATCAACGGCCGCCCACCGATCGAGCTTGTCGAAGGCATAGAGAACCTGCAGATTCTCTACGGGATCGATACGGATGGGACCACTCCCGGTACTTTTGCCGACGATGCACCAAACATTTATCTGACCGCCAACGCGGTCGCCTACTGGGATCGAGTTGTGAGCCTTCGTATTGGGATTTTGGCACGAACTCCCAACGCGACCGATAGCAGCGATTCCGGCGCCAGAACGTACGACGTTAACGGATTCACGGTTACCGCACCCGCCGGCGATCGCAATCAGCGCCGCGTGTTCCTGACAACCGTCAAACTGAGAGACTTCACACTAATGCCATGAATACGCGCAACCCAATATCAAACGATTTGATTCGCCCGATTGTTAGCACAAGTCAACGAGGTGTTGCACTGGTCACGAGTCTCATGATCCTGCTGGTCCTGACCATCCTCGGCATTACGGCCCTGCGCACGTCCTCACTGCAACAACTCATGGCCGGCAACATTCAGGAATCAACGCGCGCGTTCGAGGCAACGGAATCAGGTTTGGACTGGGCATTCATTATCATGGGCAACTTCAACCAGATTTCGTCTGCCACCGCGCCCGCCTCCATCGACCTGCCCTCATTCAATGTCACGGGTCAACCTGGTCAGACCGACTCGTTACGCGCTTCGGTGACGGTGTATCGCACCATTCAACTGCAGACCACCAATAACTTTTCCAATCGAACCGAAAGGTCGAGCGGAGCAAGTACCAACTTCGCATATCTCGACCAGGTGGCCGTTGGCAGAACCGGGGCTGTTCTGACTGCGCCCTTCGCTCAGGACGTCAAACAACAAGGGATACGACAGAAGATTCCCGCCCAAAGCGGCGATACATTCAGCAGCTCCGCTGCCAATTGAGTTCGTAAAGCTAAAGGTGATCATCATGAAGACTCGTCAAATCTCGTTTTCCGCACTGCTAACTATCGGTATCTGTGCCATCGGCGCCCCGCAGGCGCGCGCGCTGGATACCGACGTCTATACCAAGTCGCAGTCGCTGCAAACCAATAACGCGCCGAACGTGATGATCATCCTGGATACCTCGGGCAGTATGGACACGGTAATCCAGAATCCGCCGCAATATAGCAATGCAATCGATTACTGCAGCGCCGATCTCAACGCGCTATACCCGACGATACTCGACCCGAACAGCGGCAAACCTAGCAATTGCGCGGCCGCTGCCGATCGCGTGTACTGGTCCGACAACAATTCCTCTGCACCGTCCATAACGTCCAATCGATGGTTTGACGCGCCGGCCAGCAACCGTACCCAAAAGAACAAATGTCTCGCCTCGATAAATCCGCTCTATAACAGTCCTACTAACGGCGTGTATGCGGGAGACCGAATTGTTCGCTGGAAAAACGGCTGGGGGCCGTTTTCGACATCCGAAACCAACACCGACATTACGTTTGTAGACTGCCAGGCCGACGACCCCAGCAACGGATTGACGACAGGCGATAATAATCGTCCAAAAAACGCAACCTCACTGCCGGCATATACCACCAGCAGCAGCCAAGCGATAGGTTGGGGTGGACGACCGAGATTTAAGCTGTATTCCGGCAACTACATGAACTATATCAGCAACGCTGCGCTACAGGATTCGGTAACGCGCATCGAGGCTGCGCAATTCGCCGTCAACCAGATCATCGACGCGAATCCGAGCATACGATTCGGACTGATGGTATTCAACAGAAACGATACGACGGCGCATAGCGGCGGGCGAGTCATTTTCAAGATTGACACCATGGACGCGGCGCGACGCACGACTATGCACAGCGTGGTGGACAGCACGGTGGCCAACGGTAATACGCCGCTGGCGGAGACGTTATGGGAAGCCTATCGCTATTTCAGCGGCCAAACCGTGGATTTCGGCGATAACGATACCGGCGTCACACCCTTGCGCGATCTAACCGCAGAGGTTGGAGGAACCGCTTCGACGGGAGGTACTTACATCTCGCCGTTCCAGTTCAGCTGTCAAAAGGCATACATCGTTTACGTCACGGACGGCGATCCGACCAGTGACAGCGATGCCAATACCAAAATCCAAACTCTGATCGGCCACAACTGCGACGCGGCGAACGGGGTATCCAGCTGCTTGGATGACCTCGCCGGCTGGATGCACACCAACGACGCAAACAGCACCCTTCCGGACCCCCAGACTGTCAATACTTTCACGGTGGGCTTTGGCGGCGGAATCTCTGCCAGCGGAAGACAGTTGCTGATAGACACGGCGGCGAAAGGCGGTGGTGAATACGTCGATGCGAGCAATTCTACAGACCTGGTTAATGCGCTACAGTCAGCGATTGCAAAAGCCTTGGAAGCCAATACGTCGTTTCAGGTGCCTAGCCTGTCGGTGAACGCATTTAACCGGCTGTTCAACCGCGAAGACCTGTTCATGGCGCTGTTCAAACCGCAGGCTTCCTGTGCCTGGCCTGGGAACGTCAAGAAATACAAGCTATGCACACAGGCTGATATCAGCGCTAGTCGTTGCTCCAAGCTTAGTGACGTTCTTGATGCGGACCTGATCAAGGCGACGGATCCTACAACGCACAAGATCGTCTCAACGGCTCGCAGCTTCTGGAGCGCCGCCGACGACGGCCCGGCGGTCGAGCTTGGTGGGGCGCGCGAAAATATGCCGAGCCCCGCTACACGCAAGCTGTACACGTTTTTCGGCAGTTACACCGGACTATCTGACCAGACACCCGGCGCGTTAATAGAAATCAACAAAACCTCGCCAGCGAATGCATTTTATTCGGCGGTGACGACTACGCCGACGTTGCTCGGCCTGCCGGCGACCAGCACCACAGCCGAAGTGGATGACCTCATTTACTGGATGCGTGGTGAAGATATCTATAATCAGCCTCCACCGGTAACCTCGCCGCGCACACCGGCCCCGGCGCGTCCGGCGTTTGGCGACGTACTCCATAGCCGCCCGGTGGCTGTTGGCTACGGCGGTACCGACGCGAGCCCCATCATCAAGCTGTTTTTCGGCACCAATGACGGCGCGATACACATGCTCCGGGCCGACACCGGCGTCGAGCAGTGGGCGTTCATGCCGCAGGAAATGTACGGCATGCAAACCAAGCTATCCAAGGACGCGGATGATAACCACCTGATCGGAATAGACAACACGCCGACGTTCTGGATCATTGACAAGAACAAGAACGGTGTGATCGAGCCGGCCGATGACAAGATCTTCATGTTCGTCAGCACGCGCAGGGGCGGACGGAATATCTACGCCTTCGACGTTACTCCGACGGCGACGATGACCAGCAACGCCGACTCAGTGACGCCGAAACTGATATGGGTCATCCAGGGGGGTACGGGGGATTTCACGCAACTCAGCCAGACCTGGTCGCGGCCGTTGGTGACGCGCGTGCGCGTCAAGTGCGCGAGTGCGAGCTGTAACGACGGCAACGCCAGCACGCCCGATAGTGAACCGCGTGTTGTCCTGATGTTTGGCGGCGGATACGACCCGAACCAGGACACCACGATACCGACCACGACCGACTCGGTAGGTAATGCCATTTATATGGTAGATCCACTCAAAGGTACGCGGCTGTGGTGGGCCAGCAGCGATGCGACCGCCATGTTGCAGCTGCCCAAAATGAACTACGGCATTGCGTCGGATCTGGCCCTGATTGACACGGATGGCGACGGCGCCACGGATCGCGTCTATGTAGGCGACACGGGTGGCCAGCTGTGGCGCATTGACTTGAACAACCAATTGGTGCCGGGAAGCAATAACGGCGGAACCACTGGCTATGTCTTCGCCGATGTCGGCTGCTTCGGCGGTACCCGTGCAAGCAACGGTAGCTGCACCGGCACCGTTGCTCAGCATAAGCGCAAGCTCCTCTATCCACCCGATGTGGCGCCGGTAAAGGATACGGTTTACTCCACCAATCCGTTCTACGATATGGTGACCATCGGAAGTGGTGACCGTGAAGACCCGCTCGATTTCCTCACGACCGATCTCACGAGCCCGCCGGACAGCAGAGAAGCTGTGCACAACCGACTCTTCGCTTTCCGCGATTATAACTACGTAACCGGTTCTCCGACGGTGCTGCCGACCACTCCGCTATCGGAGGGCGGCACTGGGGCGAACGGTCTATATGACGCCTCGGCCAACTTGTTGAGTACATCTACCGGTGCGGCTCTAACGGCCGAGATGAACACGCTCCGGAGTAAAAGCGGCTGGTTTATAGACCTGAAGGCAACTGGCGCCACTACGCTCCAGAACGGTGTCAACTCCAACTGGTGGGGCGAAAAAGTGCTGGCCAAAACCACCGTTATTGACGGCGTGCTCTTCGCTACGTCCTTCAGGCCGACTAATAACAGCGATATCGCCGCGCAACTGACGTCGGTTTGTGACCCCAACGAAGGTATCGCGACGGAGTATGGGCTCGACATGTTGACCGCTGTCGGAGCCGTGGACTTCGACAACAACGGCACCAAAGAAAGGTCCGCCATAATCGGCGGAGGCATTCCCTCCGAAGTGGTTCCGGTGTACCTCCCTGATGGCGGCACGTCGCTCGTGCAGGCGGGCGGCGGTCTGTACGACGCCAAAACGTCGAATAGCAGCACAGTTAGGCGAAACACCTGGCAGGGATGCAACAGTGCTCCGGGTTCCGGCAACCTGTGCGGAGAGTAGCGTTTTGAAATTATGACTCAGGAACAATTGGTGGCAGTCCCGCCTCTCCCCGACGGATAATTACCCCGGGGAGGGGTGTTTATAGAATTTGTGTGTCGAACAGAGTGGTAGCTATACTGCGATAATGAACTGCTGATGAAATTTCTGACAATGACAAGACCAACAGCACAAGGATTTACGTTGTTAGAACTGCTGATCGTAATTTTGATCATCGGAATATTGGCTGGCTTTGGCTACCCAGCTTACCAACGGCATGTCACCGAGACGCGCCGGTCGGATGCCTACAGCGCACTCTCTCAACTGGCCAACGATCTCGAGAAGTTCTACTCCGAATGTGGAACTTACCCCACGAGCGCGTCTCCGAGCAATATTGTGGGAGCAGCCCGCAGTTGTACAGTCCCTGCGGGCGGGACGCTAGGCAGAGCCGCTAATGGTGATCTTACCCAAAATGGATATTACCGACTAACAATTGATCAAGTTCCCGCAAATGGTCAAAGCTATAGATTAAATGCGACTCCACTGGGGATCCAGCTGCAGAACGACACCGACTGCGCCGTCCTTAGGATGACCAACACAGGCGCAACCAGTGCGAGCGGAAGCAACACTGCGCGTTGCTGGAGAAGATAGAATCTAAGAAAGAGCGGGTCGGAAACTAACGCAAAGCCCGCGGAAGCGGGAAAACGACACCCTCCTCGTTGGCAGATCCTCCGCCGCTTAATCTGCCTCCCCACTCTTGCAAGCGTTCAACTACCTGCTCCACCAGTGTCTCGGGCGCCGAGGCACCAGCGGTTACACCGAGTCGCTGAACGTCGCGTAACCATTCACGTTCGATGTCCTTCGGGCCATCGATCATGTAAGCACGCGCCCCGCGTGCTGCGGCAACTTCGCGCAGGCGATTGGAGTTCGAGCTGTTCGGCGAACCCACCACCAAAACCACCTCGCATTCGCCAGCCAGATTCTTCACGGCATCCTGGCGGTTCTGGGTAGCGTAACAAATATCATCCTTGCGGGGACTGCGAATCGCCGGGAAACGTGCGCGTAGCGCCTCAACGATCCGGGCGGTGTCATCCATAGAAAGTGTCGTCTGCGTGGCGTACGCAAGATTATCCGGGTCTTCGATATTCAGACGTGCTATGTCCTCGACCGTTTCAATCAAATGGATACCACCATCCACCTGTCCCATGGTTCCTTCCACTTCGGGATGACCGGCGTGACCGATTAAAATGACTTTGGTACCGCGTTTGCGGTGCTGCACGACTTCCATGTGCACTTTCGTCACCAGCGGACAGGTCGCATCGAACACGTGAAGATCGCGGCGTCGGGCCTCCTCCTGCACGCCGCGCGATACCCCATGCGCACTGAAGATGACCGTGGCTCCATCGGGGACTTGGTCGAGTTCTTCCACAAACACCGCCCCTTTCACGCGCAAGCGATCTACCACGAATCGGTTGTGTACGACTTCATGGCGCACGTAGATCGGCGAGCCAAAACGCTCGAGCGCGCGCTCAACAATTTCGATCGCGCGATCTACACCGGCACAAAAACCACGAGGTTTAGCGAGCAAGATTTCCATGTACAACGCTCGAGCACGGGGTAATCCACATGCGCTCAAATGAAACAGCGGCAATTTTGCCGCGGATGTCGCGGCGGCTCAACAGCGGGCTGTCACCTCGTTGGCAACGGCCCGCGTTCGGCCGGTGCCGATCTCACTTCCTTGGCGAGGAGGAACGTTGACCTTGTTCGCCCATGCATTTATTCATGCAAGCTTCGTAAGCGTCCTTGTCATACTTTTTATTTTCCTTCCCCATACCCGAACCATGCTTACTGTCGCATTCCTTGGTGCAAGCTTTGGCTTGCTCCAGGTGCTGCGGGTCGTCTTTCGCCTGAATAGCCATCGGCACCAACAGGAACGTGGGCACGAGGGCAACAATTGCCAACATACGAACAAAAGTGGACATAGGGATGACTCCGGTTATCTGGTTGCTTCGATGCTCAAGAAACGATCATTACAAACTTAAATCTAGTACGGGAACGCACCATCTTCCATACGCGAAGTACGCGGCTCGCCGGTCAGGAAGAGCCTTTTATCGCACGTAATCCATCGAAAAACAGCAAAACGCCGCCGAGAGTGATAGTCGAGTCGGCAACATTGAACGTCCAGAAATGCCAGGAACCGAAAACGACATCAATGAAATCAATCACATAGCCATGGATCAGGCGATCTACCAAGTTACCAATCGCTCCTCCCAGGATAAGGGAAAGCCCGATGGCAGTAAGGCGATCGTTTGCAGGCAGGCGTCGCAACCACAGAAAAATAAAAACCGATGCGGTCAGGGCCACGGCAATGAAGAAAAGGTTCTGCCACCCGGGAGCATCGTGCAAGAATCCGAATGCCGCGCCGGTGTTGTACGTAAGCGTCAAATTTAGAAATGGCAACAGCGTTATCTCCGCGTGACGAATAAGATAGCGCGCCGCAGCGACCTTACTCGCCTGGTCGAGCGCGATCACTAGGACGGAAATCCAAAGATAGCGAATCATCAGGCGTAACTCCGCTCTTCGCCCTTTCCGATATTGGTCACACAACGCCCGCAGATTTTCGGATGGTCGCGATGCGCGCCCACATCCTCGCGGTGATGCCAACAACGAACGCATTTGGCGTAGCTCGACGGTGTCACCTTGATGTGCAAGCCGTTAATATTCGTCGCAATGCTATCGGCCGAACGCACCTCAGGCGGATGGACGCGCGCATACGAGGTGATAAGCACGAATCGAAGCTCGTCCCTTAGTTTGCCGAGCGCCGTGGCAAGATCCGGCTCGCAGTACAAATCCACCTCGGCATCGAGCGAGGAACCGATACCGCCCGCCACGCGCAGTTTCTCCAGTTCCTGCTTTACCGCCTCTCGCACCGTCAAGACCCGATCCCAGGATTCTGGCGTTATGCCGTCATCTACTTCGAGCGCCGGCCAATCGGCGTACCAGGTTTCCAGGAATACCGAGGCGTCGCGCGCGCCCGGCATATACGACCAGACTTCTTCTGCTGTGAAACTCAGGATGGGCGCAAGCCAGCGTACTAATGCTTCAAGCATATGGTACATAGCCGTCTGCGCCGAGCGCCGGCCGCGCGAGGCGCGCGGCATGGTATACATGCGGTCCTTGAGCACGTCGAGAAAGAACCCGCCCAGTTCGACCACACAAAACTGATGGACCTTTTGATAAATAAGGTGGAAGTTGAAAGAATCGTAGGCGTCGAGAACTTCTTTTTGCAGGCGCCACGTCTTTTGCAATGCCCAACGGTCGAGCGCAAGTAGTTCACCGCCCGGTAAAGCCTGTGCCGGATCGAAACCATCCAGATTCGCGATTAGATAGCGCGTGGTATTACGGATACGCCGGTAGGAATCGGCCGTGCGCGTGAGAATTTCGTCCGAGATATTCATCTCCGCGCGGTAATCCGTCGCTGCTACCCATAACCGCAGGATGTCCGCCCCGAGAGTCTTGATGACTTTCTGCGGTGCAACCACGTTGCCAAGCGACTTCGACATCTTTCGACCCTTGGCGTCTACCGTGAAACCATGGGTCAGCACTTCGCGGTATGGCGCGCGGCCGTTCATGGCGACCGAGGTCAAAAGCGACGATTGAAACCAACCTCGATGCTGATCCGACCCCTCGAGGTACATGTTCGCGGGCCACTGCAACTCGCTGCGGCGTTCAAGCACACAGGCGTGTGTCACGCCTGAGTCAAACCATACATCGAGTGTATCGTTGACTTTTTCAAAATGGACCGCGTCAGCGCCGAGCAGTTCTTCCGCTTTCAGTTCGAACCATGCATCTATGCCCTTGTGCTCGACACGCTTCGCCACGGCCGCGATTAATTTCTCCGTATCGGCATGGAGCTTGCCGGTCTCCTTGTGCACGAATAGCGGTATTGGCACACCCCAGGCGCGTTGACGCGAGATGCACCAATCGGGGCGGTTCTCCACCATACCCTCGATACGCGCCTGGCCCCAGTCGGGAATCCAGCGCGTTTCGCGGATTGCCTTCATTGCGGCGTCACGCAGCTTTTCCATGCCGATGAACCACTGCGACGTCGCGCGAAAAATAATCGGCGTCTTGTGACGCCAGCAGTGCGGGTAGCTGTGCACGAGCGCCGCCGCGTGCACGAGCTTGCCGTCGGTCTTAAGCACCTCGACGACATGATCGTTCGCCTTGAACACGTGCTCACCGGCGAAAAGTTCGGTGTTCGGGAGAAAACGCCCATCGCCGCCCACGGGATTGTCCACCGGTAAACCGTATTGCTGGCCGACGACGTAGTCTTCCAGACCGTGGCCCGGCGCCGTATGCACGGCGCCGGTTCCCGTGTCGGTGGTAACGTGTTCACCAAGAATCACCGGCACCTCACGCGCGTAGAATGGATGCTTAAGCTTTACACCTTCGAGATCGGCGCCGCGACCACGCGCCAGCACGCGGTAGTTGTCCACACGGTAACGCAGCATCACGTCCTTTAAGAGTGCGTCCGCAACCAGCAATCGTTCGTGGCCGATACTACCGGTGTACTGCACGAGCACGTAGTCGAGCTTTGGATGCAGTACGACCGCCTGGTTGGCGGGCAAGGTCCAGGGCGTGGTGGTCCAGATCACGATGCTGATCGGGCCCTCGCCTTCATGGCCCGGTACCCGTTCGAGCCGAGCGAGAAAATCGGCAACATCCGCGACGCTAAAGCGCACGTCAATCGCGGGCGAGGTGCGATCCTGATATTCCACCTCCGCTTCCGCCAACGCCGAACCGCAATCGGTACACCAATGTACCGGCTTGTATCCCCGATACACATGGCCGCCAGCGACGACGCGCCCGAGGGCGCGAATGATGTCCGCCTCGAAGCGGTAGTCCATCGTAAGATACGGATCGCTCCAATCGCCGACTACGCCGAGCCGAACGAAATCCGCGCGCTGACGTTCGATCTGGATCGTGGCGTACTCGCGGCAGGCAGCGCGGAATTTGACTGGGTCCACCTGAACGCCCGCCTTGCCGATTTTCTTTTCTACCGCGTGTTCGATCGGTAACCCGTGGCAGTCCCAGCCCGGCACGTAAGGCGAATCGAAACCGCTCAGCGTTTTCGCCTTGACGATGATGTCCTTGAGAATCTTGTTGACGGCGTGGCCGATGTGGATGTCGCCGTTCGCGTAAGGCGGCCCGTCGTGCAGCACGTACTTCGGCCGACCCTTTCCGGTTTCGCGTAGCTTTTGGTAAAGGTTTAATTCGTGCCAGCGTTTCAGAATTTCCGGCTCCCGCTGGGCGAGGTTCGCCTTCATCGGAAAGTCGGTCTGTGGCAGGTTTAACGTGTGTTTATAGTCTTGTTCGTCACGCATAGCGGCGAATTATACGGGCTCCCCGGCGCTAGCGCCCGGGATTTTCGTTCTACGTCGTCATTCTTCGCCGCTGCGGCGTGATGGGTCTCGCAAAGAAAAACGCGCGCGCCTCGGCGATGTCGCGCTCCATCCAGACACGCAGTTCTTCGAGCGAGTCGAAGCGCTGTTCGTCGCGCAACTTGCGCAGAAATTCAACTTTTACGTGCGCCCCGTAGATATCTCGGTCGAAATCGAGCAGGTGCACTTCCAGCAGCGTCTCCGTCCCACCTACCGTCGGCCGTGTGCCGACATTGGCGACACCGGGCAGTGGTTCTGGTCCGAGCCCAAGCACCTCGACAATAAAAACGCCTGCCACCGGTGACACTTTACGGTGCAGAAAAATATTCGCTGTCGGCACGCCGAGCGTGCGGCCGCGTTTGTCGCCGTGTACCACACGCCCCGACATTCCGTAGCGCCGTCCGAGCAACTTTTCCGCCGCCGCCAGGTCAGCTACCGCCAGCGCCTCGCGGACACGCGTGCTCGATACACGCGTACCATCCACCGCAACCGTCTGCGTGGCCGCGACTTCAAATCCTTCGCGACGCCCGGATTCGGCGAGCGTCGCAAAATCGCCCTGGCGTTTTGCACCGAAGCGAAAATCATCTCCGACCACGAGGTGGCGTACGTCCAGCCCCCCAATAAGAATGCGACGGATGAATTCGTCAGCCGACAGAGCGGCGAACGGTGTATTAAAGCGGACGCACAGCACCCGATCCACGGCATGGCCGGCCAGCACCTCGACTTTCTCGCGCAAGCGCGTCAGGCGCGCGGGCGCAACGTCGGGGCGGAAGAATTCAAGCGGCTGCGGCTCGAACAGCACGACGGTCGT